>JBJDZM010000104.1:0-5543 GCA_051867975.1 Eubacteriales bacterium
AATGACCGCTATCGGCAAAGTGTTTCTATTCATTTTTTGCCTCCGAGTGTCAAGGTCGGTACACGGCGCACCGTTTTTTGTGTTACAGGAAAATTATAGCACATCTCACGATAAATTGCAAGGTAAAAAAATATTTTTTGTTATGCTTTACGTTTTGTTTCAAATCGAGCGGCGGGAGACAAGCCCCCGCCCTACGGTTGATGGTGGCGCGCTTTTTACCAGATGATGATTGGAATTGATTTGTTTGATGCGGCAGGAGACAAGCCCCCTCCCTACGGCTGGATGTGGCGAAATCTGCACAAGATGACGATAAATTCAAACCGTTCGACCGATTAGGATAACCTCAAAACAGGAGAGGTGCGTAACCTCAAAACCGTAGGGCGGGGGTTTATCTCCCACCGTTCTCGGCAAATGTATTTCCCGAAATGTTGTCATTTTAGATCCTTCGTATGCGGCGGGAGACAAGCCCCCGCCCTACGGCTGGATGTGGCGAAATCTGCACAAGATGACGATAAATTCAAACCGTTCGACCGATTAGGATAACCTCAAAACAGGAGAGGTGCGTAACCTCAAAACCGTAGGGCGGGGGTTTATCTCCCACCGTTCTCGGCAAATGTATTTCCCGAAATGTTGTCATTTTAGATCCTTCGTATGCGGCGGGAGACAAGCCCCCGCCCTACGGCTGGATGTGGCGAAATCTGCACAAGATGACGATAAATTCAAACCGTTCGACCGATTAGGATAACCTCAAAACAGGAGAGGTGCGTAACCTCAAAACCGTAGGGCGGGGGTTTATCTCCCGCCGTTCTCGGCAAATGTCTTTTTCGAGATGTTCCCATTTTAAGCCGTTCTCGGCAAATGTCTTTCTCGAAATGTTGCCGTTTTAAACCGTTCGTATGCGGCGGGAGACAAGCCCCCGCCCTACGGCTGAAAGGTGATATTTTTCCTATGAATTGGAGTAATTTTAAGTTTTTCGTATGCGGCGGGAGACAAGCCCCCGCCCTACGGTTTTGAGGTTACGCACTTTTTACCGTTTTGCGTTTATTCTGAATGATGGGCGGACGGTTTTGCGCTATTCGCTTCTTTCCTGCCGTTTTTTGCTCTCTTTTTATTGAAGACCGTCTTCTCGCCGTCAAAGGACGCGCGGACGAAGTCCCCCTTCGCTATCTCGCCGCCGAGCAGTGCGTCCGAGAAGGGCATCTCAACTATGCGCACAAGTGCGCGGCGAAGCTGACGTGCGCCCAAGTCTTCAGCCTTTGCAAGTCTTACTGCCTCTTTGATGACTCCGCCGTCAAATTCAATGAATATTCCACTGCTCTCTATGCGGTCTGTAATTCCCCCGAGGATGAGCGACGCGATCTTCTCAAGGTCGGAGTCGCTAAGAGACCTGAACACTATTATCTCGTCAATTCGCCCTAAAAACTCGGGGCGGAAGGTCGATTTCAGCGCGTTCATGACTCTCGCTTGACTCTCGTCGTCAGCATGATCCGTCCCTGATGCCGAAAAGCCGACTCGTCCCGTCTCGCCGTGCATCCTTGAGCCGAGGTTGGTCGTCATTATTATGATGCAGTTACGAAAGACCACCCGCCGTCCCTGCGAGTCGGTGAGTATTCCGTCGTCAAGTATCTGCAAAAGCAGATTGAAGACGTCGGGGTGAGCCTTTTCTATCTCGTCGAAAAGGACGAGCGAATAGGGGCGGCGGCGCACCTTCTCGGTGAGTATTCCGCCCTCTCCGTAGCCGATATACCCCGGCGGCGAGCCGATGAGCTTTGAGACGGTATGCTTTTCCATGTATTCCGACATGTCGAGGCGTATCATTGAGTCGTCGCTCCCGAAAAGCACCGAGGACAAGGCGCGGCAAAGCTCGGTCTTGCCGACACCCGTAGGTCCTGCGAAAATGAACGAGCCTATCGGGCGTTTGGGGTCGGAAAGTCCCGTGCGGCTTCGTCTTATCGCGCTTGCGACCGCCGCTATCGCGCTCTCCTGACCGACAACGCGCTCGCCAAGGCGTGCTTCAAGATTGCGCAGTCGCTCGCCCTCGTCTTCAAGCAGTCGGCTGACGGGAATCTGCGTCCACTGCGTGACGACATCGGCTATATCCGACTCGCTGAGGGTGAGGTTCTCGCTGTTCTTGCGTTCCTCCCACTCGCTCTTTACCGCTTCGTATTTTTTTCGCAGCTCCTTTTCTCGGTCGCGAAGCGATGCGGCAAGCTCAAAATTCTGCTCGGTTATCGCCTCGCCCTTCTCGCACTCGACACGTGCTATCTCCTCAAGCATGCGCTTATGCTCGGGGGGAGAGGTGAATATTTTGAGTCTGAGCCGCGCCGCCGCCTCGTCTAAAAGGTCGATCGCCTTGTCGGGGAGAAAGCGGTCGGGGATATAGCGGATCGAGAGGTCGACCGCCGCCGTGAGTGCTTCCTTTGATATTATGAGTTTATGGTGAGATTCGTACTTTGCGCGCAGACCTTCGAGGATCTTGAGCGTTTCCTCGCGCGAAGGCTCGCCGACGTTTACCGA
This sequence comes from Eubacteriales bacterium, assembly GCA_051867975.1. Lineage (GTDB taxonomy): Bacteria > Bacillota > Clostridia > Oscillospirales > CAG-272 > SVTX01. Next base: position 2,518 of record JBJDZM010000104.1, read on the forward strand.
CTGAAAACGGCGTTCAAGCGCGGCGTCCTTCTCGATATGCGCCCTGTATTCCGAGATAGTCGTGGCTCCGATGACCTGAAGCTCTCCGCGCGCCAGCGCAGGCTTTATGATGTTTGCGGCATCGACCGCGCCCTCAGCCGCTCCTGCGCCGATTATCGTGTGAATCTCGTCGATGAAAATTATGATGTCGGGGTTCTTTTCAACCTCGGAAAGGACTTTTTTCAGTCTTTCCTCAAATTCCCCTCGGTATTTCGCGCCCGCTATCATGCTTGCCAAGTCGAGCGAGATTATCCTTTTGCCCTGAAGTATCTCGGGTACGTCGCGCTCGGCTATCCTCTCCGCCAGCCCTTCGACGACGGCGGTCTTTCCGACTCCCGGCTCGCCGATAAGGCAGGGGTTGTTCTTATTTCTCCGCGAGAGTATCTGTATGACGCGCTCGGTCTCGCGCTCACGCCCGATTATCGGGTCGAGGCGACCCCTCTCCGCCAGCTCGCAAAGGTCTCTGCCATAGGAGCGAAGCACGCCGATCTCCTGCTTGCCCGAGTTTGTCTCTTTTGCCGATCTCTTCTGCGCGTTTTGCGCCGAGGGACTTGACTCAAGATAGCCTTCGACGTCGCTCGATATATCGGATGGCGAGACGCCGAGGCTTTCAAGTATCCTCACCGCGACGCACTCTCGGTCGGATATCAGCGACAGGAGAAGATGCTCGGTGCCGATGTAGCTCTGTCCGCACTGCACCGAGCGGTAAGCCGACCCTTCGATTATCTTTTTCGTTCTCGGTGTCATGTCGGACGGCGAGACAGGCTCGGGGGAGCCGACTCCCGTTATCTCAACGACGCATGCCTTGACCGAGTCGAGCTTTGCGCCGCGCGACGTGAGTATTCTTGCCGCGGCGGAGTCGGCGGTCGAGAGCAGTCCGAGCAAAAGATGCTCACTGCCGATGTAGCTGTGCCCGAGATTTGAGGCAAAGCTCAAGGCGGCGTTGAGAGCATTTTGCGCCTTGGGCGTGAATTTGTTTGACATTAAATCACCTCATTTTTGTGTTCTATGTAGCTTACAATGAATCTCGAGCGCGCGCTGTCACATTCGCCCTGCGAGGTACACGGCTCCTTCGATGAGGCGATGACCGAGCAATTGAGTCCCTCAGAGGAGAGGAAATTCAGTGCGGTCACGGGGGGCAGTGGGTTGCTCGTTTCAGGCGATATGCAGTGGGAAAGCCTTATTTGCGAGAGGTTGTTGAGCATTTCGGACTCTGTTATCGGGTCGGAATAGAGCAGTGCGCCGTGAGCGCGGCGCGCGCGGCTGTAAAGCTCTTTTTGAGAGTCCCTGAAGGCGGATATCAGCTTGTTTTTCTCGTAGTCTGCGATAGCCGCGACCGTGTTTTCAAAATATGCCGCCGCAGAGCTTTCGTCACAGAGGTAGTGCGGAGTATATTTTAAAAGATAGAGGTCTCCGGGGTTGCCTTCGTGCAAAAATGCAGGGGAGAGCTGCATGCTGCCGCGCAAAAAATGCGTATAGTTTCTTTCATTATTGAGAAGGCGGACAGAGGGCAGATAGAGCAGGGCGGAGAAGGAGATTCCCGAGCCGCACGCGCATATATCGGGCGAGAGATAGCCGATATTTTCGGCGTACGCGAAGGCTATTTCTCCGTCGATAATTTCTTCCGCGCCGCTTGCCATGTTTTTCGCTTCACTGACCGACAGTCCCGCGACGACCGACGAGATGCTTATATAATTGTCGCCGCCCAATGCGACGAGAAGATTGCAAGGCTCGTTTAAGTAGAGGGCGCGCGGCTTGTCGGAATAGACGAAATCACGCTCGACGAACTGCTTTTCGCTAAGTGAGAGAAGGGCGGGCGTGACTCCCGACAGCACCTTCTCTCCCCGAAAGCCGTTCTTTTGAAGTATCGTTTCGAGCCTTGAGAGCGTTTCGTCGCGACGCTTTGAGTCGGACGTGGGGCAGAAGCTCTGCTTTGCGATGTTTCTGACGTATCTGACCTTTGAGAAAAGGACGTAATTTGGGCAGGGACCTTGAGTATTATACCAGGACATAGTTGTTCTCCAATCTGTGTTATTTATGCGTTGCGCGAGCCTTCCAGCTTGCGTATCTTGTCGCGCAGAGTTGCGGCAAGCTCGTAATTTTCGCTCTCAACCGCGAGCTTTATCTGCATCTTTAGCTCGGATATCGAGCGCATGCGGTCTATGGCTCTTCGGTGTGAGCTTGGCATGCGCGCGCCGAGCGCGGTCTCTGGGGTGAGAGTCCCGGGGAAGAGTGCCTCGGCGAAGACGGTGTAGCACTCGGGACAGCCGACTCGCCCCGTCGCCGCGGCGGACTCAAGCGTACAGGAGCAGACGGGGCAGATGCTCCTGCCTCGGTTTTCGTTCTCGGTGAGGTAAATCGGGGCTGAAAACTCCGAAGCCGACAGCGAAGTGAGCGTAACCTTCGGAATGAAGACCGAATTTTGGCTTTTCTGACCTTCGTTCGGGTCATACTGTGATATTTTGCCCATTATCTGGGCGCACGATGCGCACAGGGCGTGACGACCGCCCGATTCGTCGGCGTAGAACACCGTCGCCTGTTTATTTTTGCAATTTTCGCAGTTCATTTTGGATTTTTCCTTCCTTTTTTCTTTTTTTATTCTTATTTTACACGCAGAAGGGCGAAAAAAAGGTCGGAATGTGGGGGCGATAGAAAAAATGTTGAGAGAAGTTAGTTTGCGATGAGGATTTAGGGAAACCCCTTTTGAGAAAGGGGGTTTCCCTATAACCCTTCCCGAAAACTTTAAATATTTGGGGTTCTAACTGCCGTGGAGTGACGTTGAAATTTTGCAAGCAAAATTTCAACCTACTGAGATATTCCGTGTTGGAACAGTGTTGAACCCAGCCGAGATAGAGTGATTAAAATCAAAGTTTTTCTAAGTTGAATTTAGCCTTTACCCGTAGCCGTAGGGCGGGGGCTTGTCTCCCGCCGTTTTTCGACAAATGTCTTTCTCGAAATGTCGTCATTTAAAACCGTTTGGCGGCGGG
>JBJDZM010000105.1:0-25816 GCA_051867975.1 Eubacteriales bacterium
TTACATACGCTTTTTCGGCTACTTCTCGGTAGCCTTTTCGTCGTGCTTCCTCTTCCTCATTATTTTTTCATCTTTTTTGCTTTTTCCTATTGACTTTTTGATAGTTGGCTCCTCTTGTTTTGTTGACTTCGCGCGGTGGCAAAGCCTTGCCCTGACTTAAAGCAGGTCGTGAATTATCTCTTCCCTGCTCTTTTCCGAGAGGTAGATGGGGGGAACGTCAAATACAGTCTTGCAGCCGACATGTCCCTCGCGGTTCATTCTTACCACCGCACGGGCATATGCGACAATTACCGATGCCGTGAACTCGGGATTTGAATCGAGCTTCAGTCTGTATTCAATAACGTGGGAGTTCTCTCCCTCAAAGCCCGTCTTGCCGCATCGGATGACAAAGCCGCCGTGAGGAATACCCGAGTGGTCGCGGCGAAGCTCCTCAAGACTGATGAAATGCACCGTCGTGTCGTAGTCGGCAAAGTAATTGGGCATCTCCTTTATCTCTCGCTCGATGCGCGCCTTGTCTGCACCCTCTTTGGCAACGACAAAGCACTCTCTTGTGTGCTTTTCGCGCGTTGTCAGCTCGGGATTCTCCCCCGCTCTTACGCTCTCAAGTGCCGATTCAACGGGAATCGTGTACTGCTTTGCGTCAAGCACTCCGTCAATGCGCCTTATCGCATCGGAATGTCCCTGACTGACTCCGCGTCCCCAGAACGTGTAATCCTTGCCGTCAGGCAGGACTGCGTTTGCGTAAAGTCTGTTCAGAGAGAACATACCGGGGTCCCATCCGCAGGAAATAAGCGCAGTCTTTCCGCCGCGCCTCGCCGCCGCGTCAACATTTGCAAAATGCTCGGGGATTCGCGCGTGCGTGTCAAAGCTGTCGACTACGCAGAACTTTTCCGCAAGCGCAGGAGTCTGCACGGGCAGGTCGGTCGCACTTCCGCCGCAAAGGATGAGAACATCTATCTCATCGGCATGCTTTTCAACGTCATTTGCCGAGTAAACCGGCACGTTTTCGCTTTTCGTCTTAAGCGATGACGGATCTCTGCGCGTGAAAAAAGCAACAAGCTCCATGTCGCCGTTTTGTCTTATCGCACTCTCAATTCCGCGTCCGAGATTTCCGTAACCGTATATTCCGACTCTTATACTCATAAAAATACCTTCCTTTATATATAACTTTCGACCTCAATTATATCACTACATAATTACAATTTCAATAAAATATCCGCAAAAAAATTTTCTAACTGCTTTTTTTCGTCGTTTTTTTGGAATATTGCAATAATATCTTGATTTTTTTATTGAAATATGATAAAATATTATGAAGAGAAATTTGTAAAATGATAAATTCATGATTGGAGACTTAAAGATGAACGCTCAAGAAAGAAATCAAAAGATACTCAGCGTCTGCGACCATACACTGCTCGCTCAAAACGCTACATGGGAGCAGATCCGCGCGATATGCGACGACGGAATCAAGTACGGCACGGCTTCGGTTTGTATTCCCCCCGCATTTGTCGGCAGAGCAAAAAAATACGTCGGAGACAGGCTCGCCATCTGCACCGTCATCGGCTTCCCGAACGGCTACAACTCAACCGCCGTCAAGGTGTTTGAGACGCAGGACGCTATCAAAGCGGGCGCAGACGAGATCGACATGGTCATAAATATCGGCGAGTTTAAGGCGAAAAATTATGACTACGTCCTAAACGAAATAAGGCAGATAAAATCCGCTTGCGGCGATAAAATACTCAAGGTTATCATTGAAACCTGCCTGCTTACCGACGAGGAAAAAATCAAAATGTGCGAGATAGTCGGAGCGTCGGGCGCGGATTTTATCAAGACCTCAACAGGCTTTTCAACCGCGGGCGCAACACGCGAGGACGTCAAACTCATGCGCGAGCACTCCCCCGCCCACGTGAAGGTCAAGGCGGCAGGCGGTATCTCATCGCTTGAAGATGCCGAGGACTTCATATCTCTCGGAGCCGACAGACTCGGCACAAGCCGTGTCGTTAAAATTATCAAAAACACCGATTCCGGCTCCGGCTACTAATACCTTTGCCTTGCCTCCGGCGGCTTAAGACCTTTCCCCGAAAAAAGGTCTTAAGAATCCCAAAAACTTCCTGTAGCTTCGCACTTAATTGATAGATAAATCTAACATTCAAAACCATTTAAACAGTAAAGCACAATCAAGTTTCAACTTATCGGGGCTTTAAAATTTAAATACACTTTCTCGGCTGGGTTCAATACTGTTGCAACACGGAATATCTCAGTAGGTTGAAATTTGCTCCGCAAATTTCAACGTCACTCCACGGCAGTTAGAACCCCAATTATTAAAAGTTTTTGAAGGGGTTTGGGGGAAACTTTTTTCAAAAAGTTCCCCCAACGCTTCCCAACACAATCTAACTACACAAGGAGAACAACAATGCCAATACCAACCGCTCATATAACAGCAAAAAAAGAAGATTTCGCAAAGACCGTGCTTATGCCCGGCGACCCGCTCCGCTCGAAGTTTATTGCAGAGACGTATCTTGATAATGCAGTGCTTGTCAATGATATCAGGGGCGTTCAAGGATATACGGGTTACTACAAGGGAAAGAGAGTTTCGGTCATGGCTTCGGGAATGGGACAGCCTTCAATAGGTATCTATTCTTATGAGCTTTTCAATTTTTATGACGTTTCGAGTATTATTCGCGTAGGCTCGTGCGGATCTATCCATCCCGACCTTCACCCCTGCGACATAGTAATTGCGATGGGCGCATGCACAAATTCAAACTACGCGGCACAGTTCGGTCTTTTCGGCAATTTCGCGCCTATCGCGGACTTTTCTCTCGTCCGCAAGGCGGCAGACGAGTGCGAGAAGATCGGTGTAAACTATCGCGTAGGAAACGTATTCTCGTCCGACATTTTCTACAACGACACGTATTCCGACCTCGATTGGGCTAAGCTCGGCGTTCTCGGAGTTGAGATGGAAGCGGCAGCACTCTACTGCAACGCCGCACGTGCAGGCAAAAAGGCACTCTGCATCTGCTCGGTCAGTGACTACCTTCTCGATATGTCGGAGAATATGGATGCAGATACAAGACGCACGGCGTTCACGAAAATGATGGAAGTTGCGCTTGAAATAGCGGAAGAATAATTTGTTTTTAAAGGTATCATATGAAAAAAAGAATTTTTTTGATAGTTCTCGACAGCTTCGGCGTAGGAGAGCTGCCCGATGCCGCCGATTTCGGCGACGAGGGGAGCAATACGCTCAGAGCCTTGCAGAACACGGGCAAATTAAATTGCCCCAATCTTCAGCGCCTCGGTCTTTTCAATATTGAAAATTGCGCTTACGGAGAGTATTGTGCCGTCCCCTCGCCTCTCGCGTCCTTCGGAAGAATGAGGGAGGCATCGCGCGGAAAGGACACGACCACGGGACACTGGGAAATTGCAGGACTTGTCTCGAAACAGCCGCTCCCGACATACCCTCACGGCTTTCCGCAGGAGCTTATCGACGAATTTGCCGAAAAATGCGGCAGAGGCGTGCTTTGCAATAAACCCTACTCGGGAACCGAGGTCATCAAAGACTATGGCGAGGAGCATCTGAAAACAGGCAAGCTTATCGTCTACACATCGGCTGACTCGGTCTTCCAGATCGCCGCGCATGAGAGCATAGTGCCGCTCCCCGAGCTTTACCGCTGCTGCGAGATAGCGCGTGAGATGCTCAAAGGTGAGCATGGAGTCGGCAGAGTCATCGCTCGCCCCTTCGGCGGTGAGTATCCCTTCAAGCGGCTCCCCGGAAGACATGACTATTCCCTGCTTCCCCCCGAAGAGACCATGCTCGACAAGCTCAAAGCGCGCGGATATGACACGATCTCGGTCGGAAAGATCAACGACATTTTTGCCTCTCGCGGAGTTTCGTCGTCGACTCCGACGGCTAACAACTCCGAGGGCATGGACGTCACGCTCTCGTGGGCGGATAAGGATTTTTGCGGACTCTGCTTTGTAAATCTCGTTGATTTTGATATGGTCTACGGTCACAGAAATGACTCCGAGGGCTATACGAAAGCAATAAATGAGTTCGACGTACGTCTCGGTGAGCTTTTAGTCAAATTGCGCGATGAGGACATGCTGATAATCACCGCCGACCACGGCTGTGACCCGTCAACTCCCTCGACCGACCACTCGCGCGAGTACGTTCCGCTCCTTATCCTCGACGGCGAGGCATACAATAGGGGAACGGCTCACGGCTCTCCTCTCGGCACACTGCCGTCCTTCACTTTCATCAGTGAATTGGTGTTGGATAATTTCAAATAACTGTGTAAAGCAAGAAGCTGTTGCAAAACTCGCATAATGCACAAAAAACAAGGTTTTCAACCGTAGAAAGCCTTGTTTTTTTGTTATTATTTTACAAAGAATTTGCAAAAAATCGCAGTTTTGCCACAGCACCGTTATACTGCGCTTTTTTAATCAAAGACTAACTGTTTTGCAAAAACTTCCGATTTTTTTCATAAAATCTATTGACAAACGTCAAAGGAAGGTGTATTATTGTATTAGTACAGTAATACAAGAAAGGAGAGATATAATGGCATGGAGCTTTTCGTCGCACCGCCCCCTTTACTACCAGGTCGCGGAGCGAATAAAGCACTCTATCATTTCGGGAGAATACGCTCCCGGCGAGCAGATACCCTCGGTCAGACAATTGGCGCTTGACGCGGCGGTAAATCCAAACACGGTCCAGCACGCTTTTTTGCATCTTGAAAGCCTCGGACTTATCGAGTCGCGCGGAACGGTCGGCAGATTTGTCACCGAGGACACGGAGATAATTGAAAAATGCAGACTTTCTGAGGCTGTCTCGCTGGTTGACGATTTTCTCGCAAAAGCATCAAAACTGAAGATCGGAGAAGACACACTGCTCTCGATGCTGTCAGACCGAATTTCAGGAAAAGACGAACAGGAGGATGAAGATGAACATTCTTGAATGCAGAGACCTCACAAAAAGATACAAAGCGGGTGTCAATGTCCTCGATAAATTCAGCATTGATATCCCGAAAGGCAGAATTGTCGGGCTTCTCGGTCCGAACGGCTGCGGAAAATCCACACTAATTAAACTTATTTCGGGGCTTCTCCAGCCTAACGGCGGAGAGATACGCGTCGACGGCGAGCCTGTCGGCGAGAAAACGCGCGCAATGATATCCTACCTTCCCGAGAGGACCTATTTCAATTCATGGATGAAGGTCGACGAGCTTGTCACGTATTTTGAGGAATTTTACTCGGATTTTGACAAACCGCGCGCCTACTCTCTGCTTGAAGCGCTGGGCATTGACCGAGGTGCAAAGCTCCGCTCACTCTCTAAAGGCACGAAGGAAAAGGTACAGCTTATCCTCGTAATGTCACGCCGCGCAAAGCTCTATCTTCTCGACGAGCCAATCGCCGGCGTAGACCCTGCCGCCAGAGAATACATCCTCTCGACGATAGTATCAAATTACGACCCCGAGGCGACGATAATCATTACCACTCACCTTATTTCCGACGTTGAGCAGGTGCTTGACGACTTCATTTTCCTCTCGCAGAACGGAAAAATAATAGCGGCTGGCTCGGTTGAACAGGCGAGAGCCGAGTCGGGCAAGTCGCTTGACGAATATTTCAGGGAGGTGTTCAGAAAATGATGAAAAAGCTTTTGAAATATGACCTCCGCGCGATATTCAAATATTGGTGGATAGTCGCGCTCTCCTCGCTGGGACTTTCGTTCATCGGAGGAATTTCTCTCAGAATTATTACAAATATGCCCTCCGACATTGAGGATGGTAAAGTCTTTGTCTTTTTGTTCGCGATGCTCGGAATGATTTTGACGGTTATCGGTATTTCCGCATTCCTCATATCGGCGGAAATATTCGTATTTGTCAGACTGTATAAGCATTTCTTCAGCGACGAGGGGTATCTTACTTTCACGCTTCCCGTAAAACGCCGCGACCTTCTCAATTCAAAGATAATTTCGGGACTTATCGTGAATATTGCGACATTCGCGGTCGTCGCGGTGGACATCGGCATTATTCTTACAATTGGAATTGATTTTGAAACTCTCGCGAAGGTCGGCGAGGCGGTCTTCTTCTTTATCGGTTCCGCCTTTGAGGCAACAGGAGCCTTGTGCATAGCATATATTCTTGAGGCTATCGTACTCCTTCTCTGTCTTGCGGTCATGTCCTACCTTTTAGTGTCTGTCTGCATAACCTTCGCCGCAGTAATCGCGAAGAAATATAAGATCTTCGCCGCGATAGGCATATATTATATTGCAAGCGCAGTTGTGTCCTTCGTTGGACAGTTTGCACTGATGTTCGGCTCGGTGGCACTCGCGGGAATCTTCTCAAATATCCCCGAAGGTTCGGTCTTGGGTGTCGGGGCGCTGATGCTTCTTTCGGTTTCACTGCTCGCCGCGGCTATTTGCGTCTGCCTTTACTCGCTTGAGCTTCACATGCTTGAGAAAAAACTCAATTTGAGCTGACGGGAGGACAAGAACAATGAAAACAAGAAAAATTTTATTTGCGCTGATTATTTTTTCCCTTCTCGTCTCCCTCATGGCTCTCCCGTCGGCGGCACTGTTCGGAGAATACCGCATCACGGTAAGCGAGGATTACTCGTATCTGACGTTTGACGGTGAAAAATATATCCGTGTAGAATCGAATTCTTTACTCGTAAATACAGTTTACACGGATGATATCCGCTTTGAAGGCGGCAACGACGCGGCAGTTGTTTGGTGTGAGGCAGCGGCTAATGACACCGCGGTGAGCCTGTATGTCGATTACACGGACGGCGGCTCGGGATCATATTTGTACGTAAAAGAATCCATGCTCGAAAGCTACACCGATTTTCTCGCAAACAGCGGCGATTCATATACGTTTGAGGTGTCCCGAGGCTCGCTTGAAATTGACAAGGATGACCTCTATGCAAGTCAGATCTCGATAAAGGGCTACGAGCTGAACTATTATTCATACGTCGGACCGATATATACTACGGGACTTGACAACACCCTTCGCATGTCGTGCGGATATATCATGAAAAATGCCGACAATGAGTATTTTTATGTCAACGACGCAAGTCAGAATACCGACCTTACGATGCAAAGCACCGTTAAGATATGGCAGATAACCGATGAAAAGGTCATATCGGGAATACACGGAATCCTATTCGACGAACCGTGGAGTAATGACGACGATACCGACCTTGAAGGCGGGGGACTGATATTCGGTGTCATAATCTTCGCCCTCGCTCTCGGCGCCTTGCCGTTAGTCGCGGGAGTTGTGACCTTCATCATGTCACTAAAGAAGGACAAACAAAGCAAAACGCTTTTGCGCATAATATCCGCTCTGTGCGCGGCGGCGTTCGTAATTACACTTGTTACAATTATAATAATTATCGCAATTGCGGTATAAAAAAGCAGTCAGGATCTCCCGTTTGGGATGTCCTGACTTTTTTCAAAAACGTCTGATCAGTGAATCTTTCTGCCGACCTTTATTCGGTTGAGCGCTCTGGCAAGATACGCCTCGGCTGTGCGGTACTCCATTATGCTCTTCTTTTGAAGCATCTGCTCCCTTGCCTCAGCCGCCGCGCGCTCGGCACGGCGAATGTCGATCTCTTCGGGACGCTCCGCGGAGTCCACCAATATCATGACCTCGTTATTCTCTATCTTGACCATTCCGTTAGATACCGCCACGCTCTGAACCTCTCCGTTCGGCAACGTATATTCAAGAAGTCCCGGAACAACCGCGGAAATCGTGTTACTGTGATCTGCCAGCACACCGTATTGTCCGTCGGCGGCAGGAAGCACGACAGAGGAACATTCCCCGACATAAATACAGCTGTCAGCCGCGAGTACGGAAAGCATAAAGGTTTTCATAAGCTCTTCGCCTTTCTTATAACGTCATCCACCGTTCCGACGTTGTAGAATGCGTCCTCGGGATATGCGTCCATCTCTCCGCTGATTATCGCGCCGAAGCTCTTTACCGTCTCATGAAGCGGAATATATATGCCCGGAATACCCGAGAATTTCTCGGCAACGTGCATCGGTTGGGAAAGGAATTTCTGTATCTTACGCGCGCGCATGACAGTCATTCTGTCGGCATCGCTGAGCTCCTCCATACCGAGGATCGCAATGATGTCCTGAAGCTCATTGTATTTCTGCAATGTTTCCTGAACTTCTCTCGCGACAAGGTAGTGTTCTTTTCCGACTATTGATTCCTCCAGAATACGCGACGTTGATTCAAGCGGGTCGACCGCAGGATAGATTCCCTGCTCCGCTATCTTACGGCTCAAAACCGTAGTTGCGTCCAAATGCGAGAAGGTCGTGGCAGGGGCAGGGTCGGTCAAGTCGTCCGCAGGCACGTAGACCGCCTGAACAGATGTTACCGAGCCGTTCTTCGTCGATGTGATCCTCTCCTGCAGGCTTCCCATTTCGTTTGCAAGAGTCGGCTGATATCCTACGGCTGACGGCATGCGCCCGAGCAGTGTGGAGACCTCGCTTCCCGCTTGAACGAAGCGGAAAATATTATCGATGAATAAAAGCACGTCTCTATGCTCTCTGTCGCGGAAATGCTCCGCCATCGTGAGTCCCGAAAGAGCAACACGCATGCGCACGCCGGGCGTTTCGTTCATCTGACCGAAAACCAATGCCGTCTTATCAAGCACTCCGCTCTCCTTCATCTCGTAAAAGAGGTCGTTTCCCTCTCGGCTTCTCTCTCCGACACCTGCAAACACGGAATATCCGCCGTGTTCCTTTGCGACGTTATGTATAAGCTCCTGGATAAGAACCGTTTTACCGACTCCCGCTCCTCCGAAAAGACCAATCTTTCCGCCCTTCGGATAGGGTTCAAGCAGGTCAATGACCTTGATTCCGGTCTCAAGTATCTCGACGACAGGTCTCTGCTCCGAGAACGCAGGCGCTTTTCTGTGTATGCAACAGCGTTCGGCGTCGGAAGGCACGTCCGCCTCGCCGTCAAGCGGCTCACCCAGCGCATTGAACATTCTGCCAAGCGTGCATTTTCCCACGGGAACGCTGATGCCGCTGCCGGTGGCAACGACTTCCATTCCTCTCGCAATGCCCTCGCTTTCTGCCATCATGATACAACGGACGGTATTGTTTCCAATATGAGCCTCGACCTCCATTACGTGCCTTTTTCCCTTGACACGTAATTCCAACGCCTCATTGATTTTAGGAAGCTCGCCTTTTTCAAAATATACATCTATGACGGAGCCTAAAACCGCCACGATCTTTCCCGTGTTCATATAAATCTCCAATCTGCCGCTCTGCGGCAGCAAAATTTGTAATCAGTGAATTTTGCAAAGTAAAAAATCAAAACCCTTGTGAAGCGATTAACATGATTTACTCGCTTCGGTTTTTCTGTGCCTTAGCACCTGCCGTCACCTCGGTAAGCGACATCGTTATGGCACTCTGGCGCATGCGGTTATATTGCACCGTCAGCTCCGACAAGAGCTTGTCGGCGTTTCGGTTTGCGCCGTCCATCGCCGTCATGCGCGACTGCTGTTCACTGCAAAAGCTGTCTATCAACGCGCTGTAAATATATCCCGAAATATAACTCTTTATCATGTTGTTGAGTACGGCGGTTACGGACGGGATGAATTCAAACGGCACCGATACCGCCTTTTCGTTTTCGTGTGTACGGAATTGGTCCTTATGGAAGGGTATCAGGCGTTCGTATTTACACTCGCTTTCAAATCCGTTTTTATAGTCGGTATAAATTATGATAATTTTCGACACCGCACCGGCGTTGAATTGCTCGACAAGCACGTCGCATATCTCTCTTGCGCGGTGCATGGTGGGATTTTGCGCCGTATACAGAAAGCTTCTCTCAATCGGAATATTCTTTTGAGAAAAATAATGTCTTCCGTATTCTCCCACCACGAAAAGCTTGGTATCGGGATGCGACTCAAGCAGCCTGTTGGTCGCCTTGATGACGTTTTGGTTATACGCTCCGGCAAGTCCCTTGTCCGCAGTTATTACAAGACACGCAAAAACTCCGTCGTTATGCTCAAGCGAATCGTCGGGATAGAAATATTGGCTCTCCACGTCACCCGCGGTTCGGAATATACGCTTTATCTCGGCTTGCAGAGCGTTGAAATACGGCCGTGTTTTGTCAAGATCGGATTTCGCCTTGCTCATTTTTGCCGATGATATCAAATACATGGCGTTGGTTATCTTTTGCGTTTCCTTAATGCCGTCTATGCGGTTCTTGATCTCCTTTGCGTTTGCCATGATACACGACCTCTTCCTTTCTCATACCCGCATTTTCCGCCCGAATCAAAACATAAGACGGGCGGGGGCATGGTATTTAATTTTGTTGATTAAAGGTTTGCTTTGCGTTTATATTCTTCCGCAATCGACACAATCTTCTCTTTTGCTTCCTTGCTGAGCGCGGAATCCTCTTTTATAAACGAAGAAAGAGAATGTGAGTTCTTATCTATATACTCAAGAAGTCCCTTTTTAAATTCGCCTATCCTTTCAAAAGGGATGTCCTTCAATACGTTTCCGAAGGCGGCAACAAGCAGGACGGTCTGCTCCTTTTGCGAGAGCGGTTGATATCTCGGCTGTCTGAGCAGATACATCAGCCCTTTTCCGTACGCCAGCTTATTTTGAGTATTCTCATCAAGGTCGCTTGAGAACTGCGTGAATATCTCCATCTCCCTGTACTGAGAGAGGTCAAGACGAAGCGTTCCTACCGCGGATCTCAGCATTTTTGTCTGCGCGGCAGAGCCGACACGCGAAACCGACAATCCAACGTTGACCGCAGGTCGCTGTCCCGAGAAGAAGAGATTGCTCTCAAGGAACAACTGACCGTCGGTTATTGAAATGATATTCGTCGGGATATACGCGGAAACGTCGCCTGCCTGCGTCTCAACGACAGGCAACGCGGTCATACTTCCTCCGCCGAGCTTATCGGACAGATGAGCCGCACGCTCCAAGAGTCTGGAGTGCAGATAGAACACGTCACCGGGATATGCCTCTCTTCCGGGTGAGCGTCCCAAAAGCAGACTGAGCGCACGGTACGCCACGGCGTGCTTTGAAAGGTCGTCATATACGATGAGGACGTCACGTCCCATGTGCATAAAGTATTCGCCAAGCGCACATCCTGCGTAAGGCGCAATATACTGAAGCGATGCCGAATCCCCCGCGCTTGAATTTACGACGATAGTGTAATCCATCGCTCCGCGGGCCGAAAGCTCCTCAACAAGCTGTGAAACAGAGCTTACCTTCTGTCCTATCGCAACGTAGATGCATATGACGTTTTTACCGCGCTGGTTAAGTATCGTATCGACGGCGATAGAGGTCTTTCCGGTCTGCCTGTCGCCGATGATAAGCTCACGCTGACCTCTTCCTATCGGGAACATGGAGTCTATCGTGAGTATTCCGGTCTCCATAGGCTGATTGACGCTCTGCCGCTCAATTATACTCGGGGCAGGACGCTCTATCGGATAATATTCAGAGGCGTTTATCTCGCCCTTGCCGTCTATCGGAATGCCGAGCGCATCGATAACACGACCTAAAAATGCGTCGCCCACGGGCATTCCCGCGGTCTTGCCCGTGCGCCTTACCTGACTTCCCTGTCTTACTGCCTCACAGTCGCCGAAAAGAATACATCCGAGCCTGTCGCGGTCGAGCTGCTGTATCATACCGCGTATTCCCGACTCAAAAATCAGTATCTCGCCGTATTCGGCGTTTTCAAGTCCCGAAACTATGGCAATTCCGTCACTTACCGACAACACCTCGCCCGTCTCCTCATCAATCGGACTCGGAGTCCAATCCCGAAGAGAGCCGCCGAGAAGTGAGATTACCGACGAGCCGTCGCGGCGGCTTATTCCGTCAATGTGTGAATCGAGCTGCTTTAGCAATCCGTCCCGGCTCCAATCGTAGACGTGTGTCCCGACCTCAAGCCGAAATCCGTTCTTTATCGCAGAGTCTTCGATCCATTCAAGCGAAAATTCAACACCGAATTTGCGCTTGATGAACGCCTCGAATTTTTCAAAGGTCTCTTTTGACGGGGCGGTGTCGCTATGGAGCCTTGCCGTTCTTTTTTCCGAATTACTTTCCATCATTCACATCCCTCTCCGCGATGTCAAGAAATGCCTCGTACGCCTCGTCGGTGCTGTTGAATACCATCTTTTTCGCTGCCTCCTTCGTCATGCTGATAATTTCATTATCGGCATCACGGAGTATGGCTTTCCTCTCCTCCTGCGCACTCTTTTGCGCATCGGAAATGATTTTTTCTGCCTTTTCCGTGGCTTCTTCTATCTGTCGGTTTGCTCTTATGTGTAATTCTTCGTCTGCCTTCGCGCGCTTTTGGAGGATCTCGCTCTCCACGCCTTCAAGCCTTTGCTTTGCCTCATTTTCCATAGCCTCGGCGGAGTTCAGCCTATCTTTCGCTTCTTGGTCGAGCTTGCGATATTGCTCTTCTCTTTTTTCAATAAATTTCTTTATCGGAGCGTATAAGAGAAAATACAAGCCTCCCGTCAGTATTACCAAATTAAAAATATGTAAAAGTATTTGCTGCCAATCAATATTCAACGGCATGTGTTTTACACTTCCTTTCTTCGCAAATCAAGGTTCTGCTTCCCCAAAAATCTTTTTTTGAGAAAGCATCGGACAAAAGACGCTTTCTTCCGTCCGTATTTTTCATCAAAGAACGAATATGATGAGGACGGCAATGATCAGCGCGTAAATAATTGCGGTTTCTATAAATACAAGACCGAGCATAAGCGCGGTTCTTATCTTGCTCTCAGCCTCCGGCTGGCGGGAAATTCCTTCAACCGACTTTGCAATGGCAAATCCCATGGCAATGGCACCCATTGCAGCAGCCAAGCCGACTACAAGTGCCGCGGACAACGCCTTCGTTCCTTTAGAATTATCGACCGTCTCCGCTGTCTCTTCAACCGCACCCGCCTCGGTCGACTCCTCATTGACCGCACTTACGCACACGGACAAAGCGGTGAAGATCATCACTATCATCAAACCGAGCATCATAATTTTCAAAAATCTTCTTGTTGTTTTCATTGAATCGTTCTCCTTAACATCTTAGTATTATTAATATTTAACACGTTATTTTAACTTAAGCACAGGTGACAGACGCCTTGCCAAGGTCAATGCAAGTCCCATCTTGACAATATCGGGAATGATAAACGGGAGCACGCACCAGGTCAAAACCGTTGCAAAGCCAACGGGACCGTTTGCCTGAGCATAAAGAATCATAAACCACACGCTTCCGAACAAGTAACACAGAATAAGTCCGATAACCATGGCGAGAATCTCCACCCAAACCTTTTTCCCGAGCAGAGCAATAATCAGCCAATATGTAAGTCCCATAAGAATAAAACCTATGATATAGCCGCCCGTGTTGCCGATGAGGATTCCTATTCCCGAAGCAAATCCTGCAAATACGGGTGCGCCGATCGCTCCGAGAAGGACATAAATGATTACGGACACCGTCCCTCGCTTTCCGCCTAAGATCGACAGTACGAAAAACACGGCGAAGGTCTGCATTGTGAAGGGTACGGTAGTCGGTATGCTTATCCAAGAGCATGCGGCAATCAGAACCGCCCCGAGAGCGACGTAAACCAAGTCAATTGTCCTGAATTTTTGTTTCGTTCCTTTTTCGTTATTCATAGTGTACCTCAGTTCTCTTGCAAAGTTCAAACCATTGACAACAGGCGCAAATGCAATTAAATTTCTCCGTTTTGAAAATCATTTCCCGTGCCTTGCTTGCCGCATCTGACCATGAAGTCTTTTCCCCATACTTAAGGCTGCAAATATCGAGAACGGCACTGTCCATGCAAGCCACCTTTTCAAGCGAGGTACAAACACCGCCTATATTATTCGGGCAGGCTTTGCAAAGGTCATCACATCCTTGTGACAGGGTAATTTGCGTTTCGGGATTCCTTGTAAGCTCCGACACGATATATTTCATATGTTCAGTGAAATCTGCATCGTATCCATGTCCCGTAAATTTCTGAATACAAAGCAGATGGTGCGGTCTCAGTTTCATTTTCAAGCATCCTGTTGTTTTAATTTTTTGGAAACACCGTCTGATTGCGTCATGTTTTTATTTTTGTTCTTCTTTTCACGGGGCGCATGCACCTCGGAAACCTCTCCGTAGAACACGGAGGTCAGCATCGTTAAAACGTAGGTCTGTATCAGCGCGTGCAACAGAGTGAAAAGCACGGCAACGACGACGGGCAAAACGTAATTCAGTGCCGTATAGTAATAAACAAGCTCGGTTACAAGCAGACCGCTGAGCATTGCTCCGAAAAGGCGGAAGCTCATCGATATGGGAAGTGAGAAATCCTTAAGCGTTTTCCCGACTCCCTTCAAGCCGTTTGATACAAGTCCGCCGAGCAATATCACCGAATATGACACAAATCCGAGCGCAATGGCGCCGTTTATGTCGGAGAGCGGTGCCGGCAACGAAATAGGGTGTCCCTTGGTGGTTACCGCCTGTATTCCGAAAAGTTCAAACAGCGTACTTGCAAAAATATATACACCCGCTCCGAAAAGATAAACGCACAAAAATCCGTTTCTGTGCGGACTGTTAGTTTTTCCAAGTCCTCGGAAAAATCCGACTAACTGTTCGAGAACTATCTGAAATTTTCCGGGTATGATTTTAAACTTCGGTATCACGAACAATCGGATAAAGAGCGCAACAACAAGCAGAATCCCCGTCACCGTGAACGCCGAGATAACCGCGGGATTTACATCCATGATTCCGAACAGGCTTATCTTGTTGCTTTCATGAAGCACGGCATCCTTCATGATCTCCCCAACGGTCTCATGCTTTTCCTGCGGTCCTGTCAGAAATATTCCGACAAGCAGCAGAACGATAACGCACAGCCAAACCGAAAGCGAAATTATCTTTCTTTTTTTACTCATAACATCCCTTCTTACAATTCCAATAAATATGGCAAAGGCATCCGTTTTTCCGAGCGCCTTTGCCTTTTGACAGTGTAAATTATAGCATATCGGACATAATTTGTCAATAACCGCGTCTGAATTTGCATCCGCAATCATCGACAATTTTTTTACAAAATAAAAGATTTCTTTTGTCATAGTTGCCATGTATTCACGCATTAAACGCACACAAAAATGATATGCGATTTACGTGTGCCGACACAAAAATATCCCCGAATAAACTGCTTTGTGCAGAAGATTCGGGGACTCTTTTATTTCTTGTAGAACGTGTTGCCGCCGATAAACTCACGGACAATACTCGTAGGCGGTATCTCGTCGTCAACGTCCGCCTCGTGTACGAAGTTGAGTATCTTGACCATGGCGCGAACCTCGTCGTAGTACTCCTCCTCGGGCTGGACCGCGTCAAGGAGCGGAAATATCGATTTCTTGATGACCGCAAGCTCGTAGAGCGTTGAGCTGTTGAATATCACGTCGGCATTTTCCTGATACGGGAAAATCCACCTCTCCTCTCCTCGGCGAACCGAATCCCACATTGAAAGCGTCCTCGCGACAGAGGAATTTCTCGTCGCATAGTCGCGCACGGTCCTGCGAAGCAGGCGTAGATAGCTTGACGGAATGCGGTTATGGTCGTCGAGATTGAGCGGCAAAAGCGGAGTTACGTAGAGTCTGAAGACCGCGTTTTTGTCAAGCTCGGGCGGCAGAAGCACGGGATTGAGACCGTGAAGTCCCTCAACGATAATGACCGTCCGTTCATCAAGCGAGAGCTTATGTCCTGTCCATTCGCGCTTTCCCGTCGTGAAGTTAAACGAAGGCAGCTCGACCTCCTCGCCCGCAAGCAGTGCGCCGAGGTGCTTGCCGAAAAGCTCTGTGTCTATCGTGTTGATGTGTTCATAGTCTATCTTGCCGTCGGGACCGGGGACAATCAAATCTCTGTCGAGATAGTAATCGTCAAGGCTCATAAGTATCGGCTTTTTGCCGTGAACGCGGAGCTGTGTCGCGAGTCTGTTTGCCGACGTCGTTTTGCCGGATGACGAGGGACCTGCCAGCATGACCGCCTTGGCACCGCGCGAGCATATCATGTCGGCGATCTGCGAAAATCTCTTTTCGTGCAACGCCTCGTTAACTCTTATAAGCTCGCGTATCTTGCCCGAATCGACAAGTTCATTGAGGTCTGCGACGGTCTCACATTCCATAAGCTCGCACCAATTCTTTCCCTCCATATACACGCTCAGAAGATTGGGCAGCTCACGGTATTCCGCAACTCGGTCGGGGTTTCGGCTGTCGGGAAAAACGAACATAAAGCCGTCGGGAGCCTCAAGAATATCCCAAACGCGCAAAAACGAGGTTGAGGGCGCAATCTCACCGTAAAAATAGTCGGAAAAATCACCGTATTCGTATATATCGAGCGTCTTCGACTTGCGGTAGCCGAGAAGGCGAGCCTTGTCATCCTGACCTGTCGACGAATAGTATTCAATTGCCTCTTTTGTCGTTATTCTGCGGCGCGTAAGCGTAATATCCGCATCGACTATCTCTCTGACTCGCTCTTTGAGTTTTTCAGCCGAGAAATTCTCCGCACCGATAACCTTGATGTAAAGTCCCGCGCCGACGGTGCAATTCATCTTCGCATGAGCCTCGGGATAAAGCTGTCTTAGTGCCAGAAAGATAACGAACTGCGCCGTTCTCGTGTAGACATCGCGTCCCTTCGGGTCGCTGTAACGCAAAAAGCGCACGATTCCGTCAGACGCCGCCATGGCACGGCGCACCGATTCTCTTTCGGTTGACGCGTCCTTTTGGCGCAGCGGTATATAGTTGAGCGTGAAGACCTCGCCCGCGATCTTTGCGGCGATCGGGTCTGTTGAGAGCTTGCCTTTTATCATGCCAAGCTCTTTTGCGATATCAAGTAAGGATTGGTCGGGACGAGCCGTCACCGAGATTCCGTCAATTATAAGTTTCATTTTGACCTCCGTGTTGCCGCTCTGCGGCAGTAAAAATAGCAATCGGTGAATTTTGCAAAGCAAAATTCGTGCGTGAAACAGATTTCTTCACCTTCAAATGGAAGTGACTTTCACGCAATCCTCTTTCGTAAATATTCTATTTGAATTGTATATTTCTTCGGCGGATTTTATTCGGAAAAAAATAAAAGTTGCCCACCGAGAAAAAGCATCGGTAGTCAACCATTTGTGGCGGTTTGTAGAAACGCCTACCCATATTGTAGGCATATACCTGAACATCTTGATAATTATAGCATGAATTCAACAAATTGTCAAGACTTTTTAAGAAGGTTTTTACATTCTTGTGCAATTTTCACAAGCAAACCAACAAGGTACGGCGAGAAAAACGCTCATGGCTTATTGACTTGTCCCCAAATGTCAAAAATGCCCCACGTTTCCTGCGTGAGGCGTTTTTGAACTGTGCGTCTTTATATTTCTTTTTTGGAATTATTCTTGATGTTTTTTCTTAGATAACATATAATAGTTGAATATCTTTCTAACATCCTTACTATCTAAAAATGGATATAATGTACTCATCTCTACATGTTGGTAATTGCCTTTAATATATTCATCAACTAATTCAGATAAACATTTTTTTGAAACAAACGGTGCAACGGTTACTAAAGGAGTATTGTATTTATTTTCTTCGATGACAAATTTCATGAATAATGCATCACAATCATTTGTATCCAGAAATGGCATAATTGCAACTAAGTTTATGTCTTTATATCGTTCATCGCCGCTTAATATTTCGTTTACCAATTCTCGCAAATCTTCTTTATCCATAAATGGTATCGCGGCAATAAGATCAGCGTCCTCCGAGTTTGTCCTTTTTCCAAACATATCTCCAAACGCTTTGCCGAAAGTATCACTGAAATCTATACCTAAGTGGATGTTTTTGCCATTAATCTTTATCTTAACCGGTCCGTCGTCTTCATTTTCATCACCGTCTGCTTCATCAATTAGTTCATCGATTTTATCTTCCATTTCAGATAATTCATCTTCAATCGCGTCTAATCTGCTTTCTAAAACATCAGTTGATAAATCCCCGCACCCTTCAAGTTCTTTTTTGATTTCTTCCAGTCTGGTTTCAAACAGCCATTTATCATTTCCGTCTAAATCATCAAGCTCTGTCTTTATTTCTTCTATATTATCACTAAGTTCATCTATTCTTTCGGTTAATTCTTCAAGCTCCTCTGATTTTGCTTCGAAGTCTTCTTTCTCATCATCACTTGTGAATTCCAATTCGTCCTTATCCTGATAAGATAATGCCTCTTCACGACTGATTGGTTCATATACTGCTTTTCCATTAAGTATTACTTTTTTTAAAATCATATTTCATTTTCCTTTCTTAAAAAGTTTTGTTCTCCCGGAGTTAATTTAGGGTATAACTCATTCATGTTTTCTTCTAATCTTCCTTCTTTTATAGCCTTTAAGACCATCATTCTTTCAATAGGAGAAAACTGATAGAATACTTCAGAAAGATCAGTTTTGATTTTACCGTCTATAACACTTTGTACTATGTAAAGTCTATTTCGACCTTTGAATATATCATTTTCGTCTACATATACTTCATCATTTAAACACAGCAGCTCTTCAAATGTTATTTGAAATAAATCACACAGCTCCAATAATACGTCTATTGAGGGGACTCCTGCTCCGTTTTCCCATTTGCTGACTAATTGTCTTGACACAAAGAGCTTTTCGGCAATATCATCTTGTGTTAGATTTTGTTCTTTGCGATATTTTGTTATTTTGGATCCGACTTTAACAAAATCAATCATTGCTATCAACCTCCTTACGCTTTAATTTTAAAACATAACTTTTTAAAAGTCAAGCCACTAATAGTTGCGTTTTTACGGAGATGACTCCGGGGACTCTGAACCCATATGCACGCCGAGGTTTTATCTTGACTTCATATCCTTTGGGCGTGCATTGCTTAAAACAGGACTCGGACTCCTTGCGTAGCAAGGAGCTGTTCACAGCTACCGGGACTGAACGCTTGCGTTCAGCGTTTGCGGCAAGCAGTCAAAGGATAAGAATCATTTTCACGCCGCATGTCTTCACGCTGTGTATGGGTTCATCGCCGTGGCAAGGTCTCCGGGGACTCTGAACCCATATGCACGCCGAGGTTTTATCTTGACTTCACGTCCTTTGGGCGTGCATTGCTTAAAACAGGACTCGGACTCCTTGCGCAGCAAGGAGCTGTTCACAGCTACCGGGACTGAACGCTTGCGTTCAGCGTTTGCGGCAAGCAGTCAAAGGATAAGAATCATTTTCACGCCGCATGTCTTCACGCTGTGTATGGGTTCATCGCCGTGGCAAGGTCTCCGGGGACTCTGAACCCATATGCACGCTAAGGTTTTATTTTAACTTCACGTCCTTCGGGCGTGCATTGCTACGCCTGCGGCTTCGCGGGTTCATCGCCGTGGCGATGAACGTGCACCAAAACGGAGTAGGGTATGCTTTCGCATACCCTACTCCGTTTTGGTGCACCTCCGGGGACTCGAACCCCGGACCCACTGATTAAGAGTCAGTTGCTCTACCAGCTGAGCTAGAGGTGCATTTTTTCGCAACGGGTTGATTATATCACACACATTCCCATTTGTCAATATTTTTTCTGATTGTTAATAAAAAATTCACATTTACCCGTGAAATCTTCTTTTTCGCAGAAAAAACTTGAAAAAAACGACAAACCGTGCTATAATAACTTATCACATTTCAGAAAGGAAAACAATATGCAAATTCTTTATTTCCTTGAAAATCTCCGCAATCCCGTCTGTGATTTTCTCTTCTCTGTAATCACGCTTTTCGGCGAAGAGACGATTTTCATGGCGATTGGACTCATTTTCTTCTGGTGCGTTTCAAAAAAACAGGGCTATTTCCTGCTCTGCACGGGATTTGTCGGAACGATCATCAATCAATTTCTCAAAATGCTCTTCCGCATCCCTCGCCCGTGGGTAAAAGACCCTAATTTTACGATAGTCGAGTCGGCGCGTGAGGGCGCAACGGGATATTCCTTCCCGAGCGGTCACACGCAGACCTCGGTAGGTCTTTACGGCGGTATAGCGCGCGCAAATCGCACGCTTTGGCTGAGGATCGCGTCAATCGCGCTCTGCGTGCTTGTACCTCTTTCAAGACTTTATCTCGGCGTACACACTCCGCTTGACGTCGGCGTTTCAATAGCCGTGGCGCTTATTTTGATTTTCGTCGGCTATCCGCTCTTCGACAAGGCATCAAAATCGCCGAAGGTAATGTACGCGATCCTATTCACGCTCACTGCAATTTCGATAGCTTATCTCTGTTTTATCTCGTTTTTCCACTTCCCGGAGGAGGTTTTTTCCGTAGAAAATGTCCACAACTATACCTCTGCCGTCAAAAATGCTTACACCTTACTTGGCTGCATGCTCGGATTTTTAGTCGTTTACACCGTAGACCTCAAATGGACCAAATTCGACACAGAGGCGGTCTGGTGGGTACAGATAATCAAGGTCGTCGGCGGACTTTTGGTCGTTATAGCAGTCAAGGAGCTTGCGCGTTTCCCCCTCGATGCGATCCTTTCAAATCACGTCAACACATGGTCAAGACTCATCCGCTATTTCCTCGTGGCAATCACGGGCGGTGCGCTCTGGCCCATGACATTTAAATACTTGAACAGACTCTCAAAGAAAAAGAAAAAGTTTTGAATTTTTTGATTTTTGGTATTGATTTTTACCTGACAATGTGATATAATACGTTGAGTATAGTGCCGGACAGCGTTTCGGCATGTCGATTCAGTAAGAAATTCAGTGTTCATATCATATCCCGGAAGGAGGTCGTAAAAATGGAATTCGTATTTGGTGGTATTTTGTTGGCTCTTGCTGTTGCCATTATCGCACTCGTGCTGGTTCAGCAGGGTAAGGATAAGAAGCTTTCGGGCGCAATCGCAGGCGGATCCGATACATTCTACGGAAAAAGCAAGGGAGCAAATAAGGACAAGGTTCTCTCGACAATCACGGCAATCGTCGCAGTTTTGTTCGTTGTAATCGTTGTTGCAATGTACCTTATCGTATAATATTCACAGCGCGAGGCTGAACTCAATCAAAGTCAATTTGCTGTGAACCGCTGCTTGATAGCAAGCAGTCCGAGTTATATTACGACACAATAAAAAAGCCGCGGACGCGGCTTTTTTATTACATTCTGTCAGCCGTATTTTACGGCGTATTTTATTGTATCTTATTTTCTCTGAGTCTTTGCGCTATTTTCGATGCCACGACGTCAAGCGCCGTCTTGTTTTTGCCGCCGTTTACAACAATGTCGGCGTATTTTTTCGTCGGCTCGACGTATATTCCGTGCATTATCTTGACGGTATCGACGTATTGCCTGATTACTCCGTCGATGTCCCTTCCCCTTTCATTGACATCTCTGCGAAGTCTGCGAAGGATCCTCTCGTCGGCATCTGCATCGGCAAAAATCTTTAAATCAAACATGTTTCTCAGTCGCTCATCGTGGAAGGTCAGTATTCCGTCAACGATAATTATCGGGCGAGGCTCTATTCTCCGAGTCTCTTTTTTTCTTGTATGAACACAGAAATCGTAAAGCGGAATATCTATCGCCTCACCCGAGACGAGAGATTTAAGCTGCATGATGAGAAGGTCTGTGTCAAGCGCATCGGGGCAATCGTAATTTGTCTTTACCCGCTCCTCAAATGACATATGGTCCTGCGGTTTGTAGTAGTTGTCGTACTCGATAATAGTGACCTCGTCGGGAAACAGAACCCTCAGTCCCTCTGCAAAGGTCGATTTTCCCGAACCCGTGCCGCCGGCTATTCCGATAAGCATTGCCTTCTCCATAAAAACGTCCTCCGATAAGATTATCCACGACAGATTATATCATCTGATGAATATATTGTCAACCCTTGCAGGAAAAATCTTTCGCGCCGACATTTTTCCGCGTCGGTCGCTGTTGACAAAAGAGGTGATATGTGATAAAATATCGGTATAGTATTTTGTAAACCGAAAGGATCTTTCTAAATGTCATTTAAAAAAAGCAGAGGGACTCCGATAAAGGAAGCGGATATTGACGGAGCTTCACTTAATCTTCTCGTTATCATCATCGCGGCAATTCTCGTGATTTTGCTTGTGCTTGCAACATTTTTCACGGCGGTAACGATTGCAAAAGGTAATGATAACCGAGAAAACAATCCCGATTCAAAGCCCGTCGTGTCGGGCGGAGATTATCCGTTTAAGCAGGATATTGAAGTAAATCACCCGAATCTTGACGACGACTCCATAGTCATAATGAAAGAAGAAGACATCTCCGCAAAGCACGGAATAGTCTACAATGTGACCGATAATAAGGTCATAGCGTCAAGACAGGCTTCAACGGTGATCTATCCCGCATCGATGACGAAGGTCATGACGCTGATCGTCGTCGTTGAAAATCTCAAAAGCGCGGACGACCTTAACACCGTGCTGACGATCTCTGCCGAACAGGGAGAAAACAGCGGTTACGGTTTTAAGATTGGCGAAAAGCTGACGGTTGAAGACCTGCTTTACGCATCTATCCTTCGATCGGACGGAGTTGCATGCCTGACTTTGGCGGAGTACATAGCGGGAAGCGAAGCAAACTTTGTCAAACTGATGAACGAGAAGGCGAGAGAGCTTGGACTCAGCGAAAAAACAACGCTCTTCCAAAACTGCACGGGACTTCATAACGATTATCATTATTCATCCTGCAACGATATTGCCGTTATAATGTCGTACGCAGTAAAAAACATGAAATGCTACGAAATATTATCCGCTCTTTATTTCAGACCGAGCGACAACTTCCGCCCGGGTGACGGTTGCATCTTCTGGAACATGCTTATTCACGAAAGGCTCAACGACGGCAAAGCGCAGCCGAATAACGCAACGATATTGGCAGGCAAGACGGGATTTACCGATGAAGCAGAGCAGTGTCTCGTCACATACGCACGCGGCGACGACGGGAAAGAATACATCGTCGTGACTGCCGAGGGCGGAAACGTAAAAAACACACATATCGACATTTATAATGACTATTTAAAATAAAACTGTTTGTGATGCCGCAAGGCGGCGGAACGGAGATTAAAATGAAAAAATTTTTTGCAGAATTTAAAAAGTTTATCACACGCGGAAATGTCATGGATATGGCAGTCGGTGTTATCGTCGGCGGAGCGTTCACCGCTATCGTCAACGGACTCAGTAATTTTATTCTGAAACCGATAATCAACTACATTCTCGCGCTTGTTCTCGGTGCGGACACGCTCTCTGAGCTTTACACCTTTCTCAAGGCTGTGCCTGCGGTTGACGAAGCCGGCGCACCCATACTTGATGAAGCCGGAAAACAGGTCATGGACCTCACACAGTCAATATATATCGATTGGGGTTCATTTATCAACGCAATAATCAACTTCCTGCTCATCGCCTTTGTTCTCTTCACAATTGTTAAAATATTCAACAAATTCAAGGAAGAGCGCGAGGAATTCACCACAAAGATGGGTGAATTTAACACAATGCTACAGGACAAGCACCTCGACCGCCACGAGAGAAAAGAGCTTCGTGCGGCAGGCGTAGACCCCCGTGACAAAGAGGCAGTTGCGGAATATTTTGCAAATAAGAAGAGACTTGCACAAGAGAAAGCGGCGGCGGACGCTGCGGCGGCAGAAGAAGCGGCAAGACTTGAGCGTGAGGCAAACCCGACGACCGAAGACCTCCTCAAACAAATCCTCGCAGAACTGAAAAATAAGTAATTACAAAAACGGACTGAATCAATTGCCCGGGCGGCTTTTGGCTCAGTCCGTTTTAATATTTGCTCTCTTTCGCGATAAACTCCTTCTCTGATTTGCACAGTATGTCTTAGGTTCAATACATTTTCAATACAAAATCGACAGTGAGGGATTTTTTCGGAGAAAAAATCCTACGCCACCGCGATAAGGACCCAATTTATTAAAAGTTTTCGGGAAGGGTTATAGGGAAACCCCCTTTCTCAAAAGGGGTTTCCCTAAATCCACAGCGCAATCTAACCTTTATTTCTTCGCTCCCTCAAAGCCATGCACAAATCCCGTGACGTCAGCCGAGCAGATGTCACCGCCGACAACCTTGTTGCGATAGACAAGCACGTTTGCGTACACCTTGCCGTCGTAGTTCGGATAGTTTGTGACCTCAAAGGTGTAGCGGGTGAGTTCCTTCTTCTTGTACTTTGAAAGGTCAAGCCCCTGCGCGCGCTGAATTTCATTGTACGCCGCAAAAACCTTGTCAAATTCCGCAGGAATGGTCACTTTTGCACTCTTTGCGTTGCCGCCGTCGACAGTCCAGCCGAATTGAGAAAGAAAATTCGCCGCATCCGCGCTTGACTTGACCTTGTCATAAGAATACTCGACCTCGCCTTCAACATTGGCGGGCGTATCCTGACCGGTTCCCCCGCCCTGTGCATAGACAGGAACGAAGGCAATAATTGCAATCAAAGCAACGAGCGTTACGGCTATGATCCCAAAAAATTTCAGCGTCGCGGCGCGAAATGAATAGATAAACATAAAACGTCCTCCCGATAATAATTCTTTACTGAATTATATTTGCGCAGAGGGCGTTTTATGTGCAAAGAAAATTATTTTTCTTAGGTCTTGAAGCTCGGCTTGTGACTCTTTACGCTGTGAACGAGCGAGAGCAAAATATAGGTCGCCAATACCGACGAGCCGCCGCACGACAAAAACGGCAGGGTAAGTCCGACAACGGGCAGCATCGCAAGACACATGCCGAGATTTTCAAGCGTCTGAACCATCAATATAGCTCCCACTCCGACACAGATAAGTCCGCCAAAGTCATTCCCGCACTCGCGCGCAAGCATGAATATGCGAATTATCATGACGGCGAGCAAAACTATCACCAAAAGTCCGCCTAAAAGTCCGAATTTCTCGCAGACCGTCGCGAAAATAAAGTCGGTGTGAGAGGCAGGGAGATATTCGTAATCTCCTTTTCCCATAAGACCTATCCCAAATATTCCGCCGTTTCCGATGCACTGCTTTGAAAGCAGGGGCTGCATTCCCTTTCCGTCGGGGTCGAGCATGGGATTGAAGCCGACGATTATCCTCTCGCGCTGATAATCCGCCATAAGCTCCCACAAAAGCGGAAACGCAAGAACGACAGCGCCCGCTCCGCCGAGAAAATACCAGCCCGAAAGCCCTGCCGCAAAAAGCATTACGAGGAGAAATCCCATGTATACGAGCGCAACGCCGAGGTCGCCCGATATAAGTATCAATCCGACGATAAGCCCTGCGTGAAGTGCCAAAAACAAAAGCTCCTTAGGGTGATTAATCCTCTCTCTGACCAAAGAAATATGCTTTGAAAAGGAGCAAACCAGCGCAATTTTGACAAACTCGGACGGCTG
Organism: Eubacteriales bacterium; assembly: GCA_051867975.1. Classification (GTDB taxonomy): domain Bacteria; phylum Bacillota; class Clostridia; order Oscillospirales; family CAG-272; genus SVTX01. Next base: position 25,312 of record JBJDZM010000105.1, read on the forward strand.
TATCATGATGCCTATTCCGGGTATCTTCAGCCATGACTTGTTCGCCGTCTCCATGTTCTCGCCCGAGCTTCCGAAAACCAACGTCGCCGCGAGCAAAAGCGCCGATGCGACGAGCATGATTATCCACAGCTTGTCGACGATCCAATGATAGTCAAACTGCGCAATTATTAACGTCGCAATAATTCCGGCGACCGTCATCGCAACCTGCATGATAAGCTTGCGAGTGCCGAAGTTGTCCATCGCACCGAAGACCGTTACGATGCTTAAAAAGGAGAGTCCGAGCGTGCAGAAAAACAGTATCGGGTCGATTTTCGAAAAAAAACCGATTTTTTGCTTCTGTTTCAGCATTTTTCTCTCCTTTCTGCCTTTGTTCTCACCGCGTGAGCTGTGACGCGACGGTAGCTTTCCCCTCATCACCCGCTCCGCGGGAGCTTCCCCCGAGGGGGAAGCCCAGACTGCTGACAAACCCCACGGCGATGTCTTAGGAAAGTTTTCGCCCGCCTTT
>JBJDZM010000106.1:0-3913 GCA_051867975.1 Eubacteriales bacterium
CAGACAGACAGACAGACAGACAGACAGACAGACAGACAGACAGACAGACAGACATTTTATCTTTTAAAAACACTACCTGTTTACGAGGTTTGATGGCATTAGCGATTATGTTATGTCATATTCGCAATAAAACCCTGTTGTTGAACGATACGGCTTTTGGGGCACTGATGACGGCATTGGCCTACTTGATTGTTGGATTGTTTTTCTTTTTTACCGGATACGGATTGAGGGAATCTGTTGTCAATAAACCGGGATATAAAAATAAATTTATGCGTAACCGTATAATACCGTATTATGTTGACTGTATTATTTTCATCTTCATTTATACGGTATATCGGTGCATAACAGGTGCAGAAGTAACGATTGTTGGCATAATAAAATCGTCAACATTCTTTGATTCTTATGTTATTAATGGATGGTATTTACAGGTTGCCCTGTTAGTCTATTTAGCTTTTTGGATTGCTTGGAAATTCGATAAAAAGTATGAATGTTTGATTTTATGTCTTTTCCTCGTCGCTTACATAGTGATTTGCATTGTAATTGATGCTCCTATTACCAGGACACAATCCATCCTAGGTTTACCTTTGGGATTTTTGTGGTCTTGGAAAAAAAGGCCAATTGAAGCGGCTTTAAAAAAACATGGTTGGCTTTTCTTACTTAGTAGCTTTATTTTGACAATATTAACCATTATTCTTGGCGGTTGGTACACAACAGGTCTTATGCAGTTGGCAATTAAATCAATATCAACTATATTTTTTATTGTATTTTGCCTTTGTGCATTTCGATATATTCCCATTCAATGCAAGATAACTGAATTTCTTGGGAAAATATCACTTGAAGTCTATGTAATTCATGGAATGTTTATTGATATATTTGGAAGGAACATTGATACTTGGGGCAAAACGGTATTGTTTCTAAGCGAGGTTCTTGCGTGTAGTATTATTGCGGCATGGATTTTGCATTTGGGTTTGCAAAAAATTAATAACCGAATAAGAAGACTTTTTTTAAAAGAGGATAAGCAATGATAAAAGAAATCATAACTGATTACAGCAATGTTAAATTCAAAGGCAACGGCAAATTGAAGTTGCTTATTATCGTCGGCACACGCCCCGAGATAATCAGACTTGCGGCGGTCATCAACAAGTGCCGTCAGTATTTCGACACCATTCTCGCTCACACGGGACAGAATTACGACTACAACTTAAACGGTGTGTTTTTTAAGGACTTGAAGCTCGCCGACCCCGAAGTGTATATGGATGCGGTGGGTGACGACCTCGGTGCGACTGTCGGCAATATCATCAACTGCTCCTACAAGCTGATGACGGAGATAAAGCCTGATGCGTTGCTCATTTTAGGTGACACAAACTCTTGCCTGTCTGCTATCGCCGCAAAGCGTTTGCACATTCCGATCTTTCACATGGAAGCAGGAAACCGTTGCAAGGATGAGTGTCTTCCCGAAGAGACTAATCGCCGTATTGTTGACATCATTTCCGATGTCAACCTCGCCTATTCCGAGCACGCAAGACGCTATCTACACGAGTGCGGACTTCCCAAAGAAAGAACCTATGTGACAGGCTCTCCTATGGCTGAAGTGTTGCATCAGAATTTGGCGGAGATCGAAGCGAGCGACGTGCTTGACCGCCTTGGACTGAAACCGAAAAAGTACATTCTTTTATCTGCTCACAGAGAGGAAAATATTGACACGGAAAGGAACTTCATAAGCCTTTTCACGGCAATCAACAAGCTGGCGGAGAAGTATGATATGCCCATCCTTTATTCCTGCCATCCTCGTTCCAGAAAGCGACTTGAAGCAACAGGCTTCAAGCTTGACGAGCGCGTTCGTATGCATCAACCGCTCGGCTTTCACGACTACAACAAGCTGCAAATGAACGCTTATGCAGTGGTGTCGGACAGCGGAACACTCCCCGAAGAAAGCTCATTCTTCACGTCGGTAGGCCATCCGTTCCCGGCGGTTTGCATAAGGACAAGCACCGAACGCCCCGAAGCTCTCGATAAGGCTTGCTTTATCCTTGCGGGTATTGACGAAAACAGCTTACTTCAAGCTGTTACTACTGCCGTCGATATGTGCGACAACGGCGACAACGGTATCCCTGTACCCAACTATGTTGAAGAAAATGTTTCCACTAAGGTAGTGAAGATCATTCAGTCTTATACAGGTGTTGTTAACAAAATGGTTTGGAGAAAGTTCTGATCTTGGTACCGTCAGATATTTTTCGCAAATCGTTGGTGACTATGCTATATGATTGCTGATTGATTGCCGTGCTTAGATTTTGGGAAAATATGTTTTTTTACTAAAACCACTTGAATTGTTCGCCCTTTTATGTTAAAATATGCTTTGCTTGCTCGGAGGGCAGATCATTCAAGAGAAATGATATGCCGGATAAGGCACAGGTTGAAATGCCTGAATCTTGTCCGGCTTTTTGTTTTATGAGCCTGCCGAAAATGTATTGCGTGTGAAGGAGGTAGCGTGAAAGTTACTTCTATTTGAAGGTGAAGTAATCTGTTTCACGCACGAATTTTGCTTTGCAAAATTCACTGATTACTATTTGTGCTGCCGCAGAGCGGCAGAATGGGGGATTAAAATGAAAATTCAACTTTCGGAGCATTTTAATTACAAAAAACTGTTTAAATTTACATTTCCGTCCATCATTATGATGATTTTCACGTCGATTTACGGCGTGGTGGACGGTCTGTTCGTATCAAATTTCGTCGGAAAGACGGCATTTACGGCGGTCAATTTCGCCATGCCGGTACTGATGATCTTAGGCGCGGTCGGATTTATGTTCGGCACGGGAGGAAGCGCCATCATCGCAAAGACGATGGGAGAGGGGAAGCCCGAAGAAGCAAAAAGGCAATTTTCAATGTTTGTTTACTCGACCGCGATACTCGGCACGGTTTTAGCTGTTCTCGGCATCATTTTCATTCGCCCAACTCTTGCCTTGCTGGGTGCTGAGGGAAGCATGCTTGATTTGTGCGTTTTATACGGAAGGATCATACTCTGCTCTCTGCCTGCGCTTACTCTTCAGTTCGCTTTCCAGAGTTTTTTCATCGCCGCCGAAAAGCCCGATGTCGGATTGAAGGTAACGGTTGCCGCGGGTGTTACGAATATGGTGCTGGATGCGCTTTTGATTGCCGTTTTCCCTTTGGGTATATTCGGCGCGGCGCTCGCAACAGCAATAAGTCAGTGTGTTGGCGGTATTATTCCGATAATATATTTTGCAAGAAAAAATCCGACACCTTTGAAATTAACGAGACCCGAATTCCATGCAAAGCCGCTTGCGGCGGCATGCATCAACGGCTCATCCGAACTGCTTTCCAATATTGCTATGTCGGTTGTCGGCATGCTCTACAACGTACAGCTGTTGAAATATGCAGGTGAGGACGGAGTTGCGGCGTACGGTGTGCTGATGTATGTCAATATGATATTCCTGGCGATATTTATCGGCTATTCCATGGGTACGGCTCCGGTCGTCAGCTTTCATTACGGCGCGGGCAATTATGAGGAATTGCAGAGTCTTCGGAAGAAAAGTCTCCTTATTATCGGGATATCGTCGGTTGTGATGTTCGCTCTGGCAGAGGTATTGGCTCGCCCTCTTGCGATGATATTTTCAAGCTACGATAGGGACCTGCTTGATATGACGGTGAGAGCGTTCTTTTTCTATTCGTTCTCGTTTCTGTTTTCGGGCTTTGCCATTTGGAGTTCATCGTTTTTCACGGCGCTTAACAACGGCGTGGTCTCCGCGATAATTTCGTTTTTGAGAACCCTTGTGTTTCAGGTGGTGGCGGTGCTTATTCTGCCCGTATTCCTGAAGCTCGACGGCATCTGGCTGTCTATTGTGGCTGCGGAATTCGCGGCGGTTGTCATAGGTGTCATATTCCTTGTCGCCTTGAG
>JBJDZM010000106.1:4013-25717 GCA_051867975.1 Eubacteriales bacterium
TGGCTGCGGAATTCGCGGCGGTTGTCATAGGTGTCATATTCCTTGTCGCCTTGAGGAAGAAATACAGGTATTGATAGGACTGTGATAACAAAAGAGGAGACATTGATGCCTCCTCTTTTGTTCTGCTCAACTGTTTTCTCTGTCGAATTTCTCTTTAAGGTAAACGTACTCGTAAAGCACGTCGTCAAAGCAGTAATATCTGAATTTTTTATGCACCCGGCTTACGTGCCACTGCTTGATGTTGTCGGTGTGAGGGTAGGGAAGCCAGAAAAGCCTTTTTGAGAAATGTCTGACGACCGTGCGCTTCTTGTGCAGAAATTTTTGGTCGTTGTACTTCTGCGGAAGCACTTTTTTCTTTGTGGTTGAACGGATAAGTGCGCTTTGGTCTGCAAATACGAGCTTTTTTGTCTTTATAAGGTTACGCGCTCTTTCAAGTATTCCCGTTTCCCTCATGCGCCGAAGATTCATAAGCAGAACACCCGCGTTTATGTAGTTGGGCTGTATGAGATACTTGCCGTAATGGTCGCGGGCGGCGGCATATTCGCAGTCCTCAACGTCTATGTTGTAGAGCAGATTTATGTCTTTGTTGAACATAATATCGACGTCGAGATAGAGCAGTTTGTCCGGCAGTATGTCGATCTCGTCGGCGAAAAGGCGCAAAAGCGTGTACGGCGAGCAATACGCACCCTCGTTGGGGCTTCCTGCAAATTCCTTGTTGTAAAGCTCGGTTATGTCAAGCAGGACGACACGGTTTTCGGGATCGTACTCTTTTACCACGCCTTCGAAAAAATCTGCCTGCTTTTGGCTTATCGGGGTATAGGTCTCTTTGAGGTGGCTTACGTCCATAGTCAGAAGATAAAAGCAAAATGACGTGCCTGGGGCGCAGCGCTTGAGAATCGACAGTCCGCATGTCAGCACGCCGTCAAAAACTCCGCTGTTGCCCGAAAAAAGAATATTAATCATCTGTTTTTTCCTTTCTGTATTCGATTACGTTTATGTCAGAGTTCTTCGCGCGATCGCACATACAGGCAAAGACTCTGTCGCGAAGCTCGTTTTTCCTCTGCATGAGGGGCAACTCCTCGTTCGGGAAAAACGGACCGTCGACGTAGGTGACCATACGCGGAGTTTTTCTGTGCTTGCGCGCCTTGTATGTATTGGTAAAGCAAAACACGGGAGTGTTGTATTTCACGGGATAGTGGAAGGATGCGGACGGGAAATTGCGTATTCCCGTGAAATACGGCCATATATGTGCCTCGGGATAGATGAAAATTGCCTGATTTTTTTTGAGACGCGACTCAATACATTTAAGGAAATTTCTGCTTGCCGCCATGTCGTTGGGAAGCGGAATCGCGCCGAGGTAGGGCGTGCATTTTCCGATGACCTTTATCGAGACGTTGTTGGGGTGGACGACGATATTTGCCCTGTGCGGAAAGGTGATGAAGGTCGGCACACATGGGTCAGCGAGAGCCTGCGTGTGGTTGCCGAAAATGAAGCACCCCTTTCCGAGATAAGGCTTTATTGCCTGTCGGTTTAAAATCTTATGACCGAATTTCAGCTTTAGATAGCAGAACGCCACGGGAATTGCGACGATTCTGTAAAAGAGAAAATGCAGTATTTTGTCAAGTGCCGAATCTCTTTCGTACTTGTAGTCGCCGCCTATTTTTCGGGGCGTTATCTCTGCCGAAGAGAACTCGTCATTAAGCTCATCTTTATAATAAATTACTTTCGGTTGTGTGTTTTTCATGTGATCTGACCTTTTGCCGGCTTACGGCAGTTTATTTGCCGTCCGGCGTAAATTCATAAAAGTATTCGTTGTTCTCGAAGTGCATCCGGACGCCGAAGATGTCTTTAACAATATCCGAGCAGCAGGTCTCTGCCGGGGGTTTTTGCGAAATGATCTTTCCGCCGTTCATGACGACGACGGTGTCCGAGAAGGTGAAAGCGATGGGCAGGTCGTGCATCACCGCAATAATTCCTTTTCCGCTGTCCGCAAGCTCACGAAGTGTCCTCATCAGATGAAGCTGGTGGGAGATGTCGAGGTAGGTCGTAGGCTCGTCGAGGATTATATACTCCGTGTCCTGAGCGAGTGCCATGGCGATATATGCGCTCTGCCTCATGCCGCCCGATAGTGAGGACATGGGGTATTGTGCATACTCCGCAATGCCGACCGTCTTCATGGCATCGAGGGCTATTTGTCGGTCACGCTCGGAATACCTACGCGGATAGCTCAAATGTGGAAATCTTCCGTGAAGGACCATTTGCTCGACCGTCATATCGGGGGTGCTTTTGCCCTGCGAAAGGTAGGCTATGCGGCGCGCGACCTCTTTTCTCTTTGAAGAAAGGACATTCATACCGTCGGCGCAAACTTCGCCGTCGACACAGGGGATTATTCCGAGCAGAGTTTTAAGCAGTGTGCTTTTTCCGCAACCGTTCGGACCTATGACGCTTGTCAGCTTTCCTTTTTCAAAGCTTAGTGAGATGTTATTCAGTATCTCTTTTTTCGGGTATCCCGAGCTTTTGATATTCAGTTCAATCACGCGTGCGTCCTCCTTTTCCTTTTATCAAAATGAAGATGAAAAGGGGAGCGCCGATAAACGCCATGATGATCCCGACGGGCAACTCGTACGGCGCAAAAATCACCCTTGAAAGCGTGTCGCAAAGCGTTACAAAGCCTGCTCCGAACAGGGCGCAGAGCGGCAGTGTATGTAGGGAGCTGCTTTTTGAGATGCGCCTTACGATGTGAGGAACGATAAGTCCGACGAAGGAGAGAAGACCTGCGATGCTGACTGCCGCGCCTGCGAGAAGTGCCGCGAGAATAAGGAAAATTACACGCATGAGCGCGGTGTTTTGCCCAAGCCCCTTTGCGTTTTCGTCGCCGAGAGTCAGCACGTCAAGCTCGTTTGAGAGCGTGAAGAGAACTGCCATTGAGACTAAGATCATGACCGATGCGGGAATCAGCTTCGTCGGCGTTACCGAGGAAAAGTCACCTATTCTGAAATCGTTGCTCATGATGCTGACGTCGGGGACGAAGGTGACAACGCAGTCGGATATCGCCCCGAGCAGACTGTTGAGCGCCACGCCCATCAGAATGACGGTTCCTCGCGACGCGCCCCATTTTTTTGCTCCGAGACTGACGAGCATGACCGACAAGAGCGCACCCAAAAATGAAAAGAGAGAGAGTCTCCAGCCGCCGATGATGCCGAAGGCGGAGCAGAGCGTTACCGCAAGGCCTGCGCCTGCGTTAACGCCGATTATGCTCGGAGAGGCGAGTCTGTTTGACAGGACGTTCTGTATGACCGCGCCCGAGACCGCGAGCGCCGCGCCGCAAACCGCGCTCGCGGCTACTCTCGGGAGACGGACGAAGAGAAATATCTTCGCCTCGGAGCTGTTTTTATCGTCGCAGAATATCAGTTTTGCGATGTCGAGAAGGGAAATGCCCGATGCTCCGAGCAAAAGCCCGAGTATCACCGATATGACGAGAAAAACCGTCGCGGCAATATAAATATATGCTGTTTTCGGTTTATTTTGCCGTGAGTGTTTCATATAGCTTCTGATATGCCTCTCCCCAACGCTCGTTGGGCTTTAGATTGAACAGCCTTTTATCCATAACGTGTATCCTGCCCTCCTGCACCGCAGAGAGCGTTTTCCACGCGGGATTTTCCTCTATCATGCTGTCGAGTATCTCTCTCGCCGCCTCATTGTCACTTCCCATGGCAACGGCGAAAATGTGATAGGGGTCTTTGAGAATGATGCTCTCGACGCTGAGGTTTTCAAGCAGAGTCTTGTCGCTGTCCGCAATATTGACGCATCCGATGTCCGACAGCATCTCGCCGAGTATCGTTCCCGTGCTTCCCTTGGCTTTTATACTGCTTGCCGATACGCGGAGCAGGAGAACCGTGCGTTCTTTTTCCGGGATGCCTTCATTCTTATATTTTTCCTTGACGGATTCTATCTGAGACTGAATCCTCAAGCCGTTTTGCTCGTACAAATCCTTTCGCCCGGTGATATCCGTGCAGATATCAAGCATTTGCAGATAATCCTCAAAATTGTCAACGTCAAAATACGCAACGGTGATTCCTGCCGACGTAAGCGTGTCTTTCATATTGACGTTGCTTGCGGTAGATGAGCTTGCAATGACGAATTCGGAATTTGATGAGAGCAGAAGCTCAAGGCTCGGAGAATGTGCGCCGCCGATATTCACCGCGCCTTCAAGCTCGAGTCCGAAATCGCTCCATGCGTCCTCCGCGGCGGCGCAAAGCTCGCCGCCCGAGAGCATCCATACGTCGGCAAAGCTTCCGATGAGTGCCGCAACACGCTCGGGATTTTTCTGTATCTTTATCTGCTGACCGAGGGCGTCGGTAAACTCTACGTATTCTTCGCCGTCCGGCTCTTCATTCTCATTACATGATACAAGGCAGACACCGAGCAGAGAAATAAGCGCCATTGCGAGTGAGATTATTCGTGTTATTCTGCAAAATTTTTTATTCATTTTTTCTCCCGGAATATTTTATGTTATTGACATGATGCACAGAGCGTGATATAATTATTCTCGAAAACACAACAAATTATATCACATAAACCGATATATGTCAATCGAAACCGTGAAAAATACGTGTTTCGCCGGCAGATCGGGGGTTTAGGAAAGGATAGGCAATGAGTATTACAAAAGAACAGATCACGTCGGTTAAGGCAAGAGGATTTCTTTTAAACCGAGGCACGGAATGTTTCTCGGGAAGAATTGTAACAGTAGCGGGACTCTTTACGCCCGACGAGCTTCGCGCAATTGCGGAGTGCTCGCAAAAGTTCGGGAACGGAAAGGTCATCTTCACCTCGAGATTGGCTGCAGAGATAGTCGGAATTCCCTTTGATAAGATTCCCGAAGCCGAGCAGTTTATGGCGGAGCGCAACCTCTATTTCGGCGGTACGGGAGCGAAGATCCGTCCCATCACCGCATGCAAGGGTACGACCTGCGTTTACGGAAATATCGACACTCAGGCGCTTGCGAAGACGGTCTACGATAAATTCTATATCGGAATGAAGAACATAAAGCTTCCTCACAAATTCAAGATAGCCGTCGGCGGTTGCCCGAACAGCTGTATGAAGCCGAGTCTTAACGACGTGGGTGTTGAGGGCTGCAAGGTATTTGAGTTTGAGTCCGAAAAATGCCACGGATGCAAGAGGTGCGTAATCTCGGAAAGCTGTCCTTCAAGGGCGGTCTGCGTAGTTGACGGAAAAGCCGTTATCGACGAGGCAAAATGCAAAAATTGCGGCGTTTGCATAGGCAAGTGTCCCTTCGGAGCCTTCCCGAAGGAGGCTGAGTCTGCGTGCCGTATCTTTGTCGGCGGAACGTGGGGAAAGAGTCAGCGCATGGGAACACTGCTGAGCAATCTTTACACGGTCGATGAGGTTCCTGCGGTCATTGAAAAGGTCATGCTCTGGTATAAGGAGAACGGATATATCAAGGAGCGTCTCGGCGCGGCGATAGACAGAATCGGCGTTGAGGCACTTGAGGGGGCAATCAAAGGAAATGACCTCTTAGACAGAAAAGAAGAGATACTTTCGGCTCCCATGTGCGAAAGACCATAACAGCCTAAGCCCGAATAATTGCCGCAAAGCCGCCTTTTTTGAAAGAATTAGGCGGTTTTGTATTTTTTAGGTTGATTTTTTGCCTTTTTTGTGCTACAATTGTCTCGTCTCGAAACCTGACAAAAAGGAGAAAAGTTATGTGGATATTATTTGCCATTCTGTCCGCGGTATTTGCGGCACTTACGTCAATACTTGCCAAGGTCGGAATTGACGGAGTAAATTCAAATCTTGCAACGGCGATAAGAACCGTTGTGGTCGTTGTTATGGCGTGGGCGATGGTGTTTTTGACGCACGCGCAAAGCGGACTCGCCGAGATAAGCAAAAAAAGCTGGATATTTTTAATTCTGTCGGGACTTTCGACGGGCGCGTCGTGGCTTTGCTATTACAGAGCCTTGCAGTTAGGCGAGGCATCAAAGGTAGTCCCAATCGACAAAATGAGCGTGGTGATCACCTTGGTTTTGGCATTTATATTTTTGCATGAGCAGTTTACCGTAAAATCGCTTATCGGCTGTATTCTGATTACGCTCGGAACGCTTATTATGGTGATATAACACGGCGAACTGTCAAGTAAAAATTTTGAAATAATTAGCATCTCCAAAATTCATCTGCCAGAATATTGACCTTGTTTCGATATAATCAAATTGAATAAACTATCAAAATATTAGCACTCTATCCGATAGAGTGCTAATATTTACAGTTTGGTAACAAAATAATGTTTTTTATTTCACAATTCGGGTGTATCATATTACTGTAAAAAAGAGAGGAGCCTAAAGCTCCCGGGATATGAATAAAAAAATCTTTTTTACATAAAATATCAAAAACAAATCTATAAGGAGGATTCTGTTATGTTTGAACTTACACCCTATGCCCGCGGTAATCATTCTTTTGCCGCATACGACCCTTTCAAAGAAATGGAGGATTTCGAAAAGCACTTTTTCGGCAGACAGCTTCCTGCCTTCAAGACCGATATCCGTGAGACCGAGAATGCGTACATTCTTGACGCCGAATTACCCGGTTTTTCAAAGGAGGATATCCACGCCGAAGTCAGAAACGGTTGCCTTACGATCCATGCGGAGCACAAATCCGAAAACGAGGAAAAAGACGAAAAGAACAATTATATAAGACGTGAGCGCTCTTACGGCTCGTTTAGCCGAAGCTTTGACCTTGAAGGCATCAAGAGCGATGAGATCACCGCCTCATACAAGGACGGAGTGCTTTCGCTGACACTGCCGAAGGAAGAGACGAGACCCGAAGAGGGAAGAAGGCTTGAAATTCAGTAATATTCCGAGGGGGTCCTTCTTTTGAGGGATCCCCCATATTAATTTTTAAACAGTGAGGTGATGTTTATGAACATGAACCAATTTACACAAAAAAGTATAGAGGCGTTGCAGGACATGCAGTCGATTGCGATGCAGAACGGAAACCAACAGGTTGAGGGAGTTCATCTGCTCTCGGCTCTTGTGTCGAAGGAGGACGGACTTATCCCAAATCTCATCACGCAATCGGGAATATCGCCCGAAACGGTAAGGTCCCTTGCGGACGAAGCGATAAACTCGCTCCCCAAGGTTTCGGGAATGCAGGCAGACAAGCTCTATCTCTCACGTGAGCTTGACGGTGTCCTTACCGAAGCAGAGGCGCAGGCGAAGAAGATGAAGGACGAATACGTTTCGGTCGAGCATCTGATGCTCGCGCTCTTTGCGAGGGCCGATATGAAGGTCAAGGACATCTTCAGAAAGTCGGGACTTACGAAGGACGCGTTTCTGACCGCGCTCAAAAACGTCCGCGGCAACAGGACGGTGACGACCGACAATCCCGAGGGAACATACGACGTGCTTAACAAATACGGAGAGGACCTTGTGGCAAAGGCGAAGGAGCAAAAGCTTGACCCTGTTATCGGAAGGGACGACGAGATAAGAAACGTCATCCGTATTCTTTCGCGAAAGACGAAAAACAACCCCTGTCTTATCGGTGAACCCGGAGTCGGTAAGACCGCGATCGCCGAGGGGCTTGCCATCCGAATCGCAAAGGGCGACGTTCCCGACAACCTCAAGGAGCGCATCATCTTCTCGCTTGACATGGGCGCGCTTATCGCGGGTGCAAAATTCCGCGGCGAGTTTGAGGAAAGACTGAAATCGGTGCTTGAAGAGGTCAAGAGCAGTGAGGGCAGGATAATTCTCTTCATCGATGAGCTTCACACTATCGTCGGTGCGGGCAAGACCGAGGGCGCTATGGATGCGGGAAATCTCTTAAAGCCGATGCTGGCGCGCGGTGAGCTTCACTGCATAGGCGCGACGACGCTTAATGAATACCGTCAGTATATCGAAAAGGATGCGGCGCTTGAACGGCGTTTCCAGCCGGTCATGATTCCCGAGCCTACGGTTGAAGATACCATTTCGATTTTGAGGGGACTTAAGGAGCGATACGAGGTATATCACGGTGTCAAGATTCACGACGGTGCGCTTATCGCCGCCGCAACGCTTTCCGACCGTTATATTACCGACCGTTTTCTTCCCGATAAGGCGATAGACCTCGTTGACGAGGCGTGCGCACTGATAAAGACCGAGATGAATTCGATGCCGTCCGAGATGGATGAGGTTGCACGTAAGATAATGCAGCACGAGATCGAGGAGGCGGCGCTGAAAAAGGAAGATGACAAGCTCTCGCGTGAGCATCTGAAGGAAATTCAGGCAGAGCTTGCCGACATGCGCACGACCTTCAATGAAATGAAGTCAAAGTGGGAGATAGAAAAGCACTCGATCGAAAAACTGCAAAGGCTCCGTGGCGAGATCGAGCAGACCAATGCGGAGATCGAGCGCGCGCAGAACAGCTATGACCTTGCAAAGGCCGCCGAGCTGAAATTCGGCAAACTCCCGGAACTTAAAAAACAGCTTGAAGAAGAGGAGGCGCGCGCCGAGAATACAGGCAACAGCAACTCACTGCTCAGGGACAAGGTCAGCGAGGAGGAGATATGCCGAATAGTGGCAAGGTGGACGGGTATTCCCGTTGACAAGATAATGGAGAGCGAGAGGGAAAAGCTGCTCGGTCTTGAGGACATACTGCACAAGCGTGTCATAGGTCAGGACGAGGCGGTGACGAAGGTCAGCGAGGCAATTCTCCGTTCGCGCGCAGGCATAAAGGACCCTCGCCGTCCCATCGGTTCGTTTTTGTTCTTAGGTCCTACGGGCGTAGGCAAGACCGAGCTTGCCAAGGCACTTGCCGAGGCGTTGTTTGACGACGAAAAGAGCATAATACGTATCGACATGAGTGAGTACATGGAGAAGTATTCGGTATCAAGGCTTATCGGAGCGCCTCCCGGATACGTGGGCTATGACGAGGGCGGACAGCTTACAGAGGCTGTGCGCAGAAGACCGTATTCGGTCGTTCTTTTCGATGAAGTCGAAAAGGCTCATCCCGACGTTTTCAACGTGCTTTTGCAGGTGCTTGACGACGGACGTATTACCGACAGTCAGGGCAGGACGGTGGACTTTAAAAACACGGTCATAATCCTTACCTCAAACCTCGGTTCAAGTATGATACTTGACGGAATCACGCCGAACGGAGAGATAAGCGAAGAGGCGCGTCAAAACGTGTCCGAGCTTCTCAAACGCAGCTTCCGTCCCGAATTTCTCAACCGTCTTGACGAGATAGTATTCTACAAGCCCTTGACGCGTGAGAATATCTACGGTATAGTCGACCTGCTGATCTCAGACCTTGACCGACGTCTTGAAGACAAGCAACTCGGTGTCAGGGTAACGCAGAGGGCAAAGGATTTCATAATGGATTCGGCATACGACCCGACGTACGGCGCAAGACCGCTCAAGAGGTTTATTCAGTCGCACATTGAGACTTTGCTTGCAAGGGAGATAATCGGCGGAGATATTGAGCCTGACAGCGTGCTTACGGTGGATTATGACGGCTCTAAGCTGGTTCTGAATAAATAAAAAATGAGGGCATCGCCGCGGCGATGCCCTTTTGCTTTTTGGCGTTTTTATCGACGTATATTGACAAAATATACTAAAAAAATTACAAAATTATTTAAAACTATTGAAATCCGTTTGTAAAAGTGATATAATGGTAATATGAAAACTATGCCTATATTGAGGAAGTTGGAATGAAAAACAATCAAATCAAGAAATTAGCATCGTGGGCTTTGATGCTGGCTATGATATTCTCGCTCTTCGTCGGGTTTGCTTCGCCTGCGGTTGCGTCGGAAACTTCCGTATTTTCGGCAGCTGAGGGAACCGGTTATGATTCGGCTGACGACGTTGTCTACGTCACCACCCCCGTTGATAAGTACGGCGACGTAATACACAATTGGGGCGTTCAAGGCGAGACGTGCGTCTTCCTTTCGGTTTATGCCGAAGCCTTTTACACGGGTGAATATGTGTTTGACGATATGTCGCAGAGCTATGGCGGTACAAGCAAGAACAACGCACACGAAAGTGCCCTCTACGCTGAATTGGTTGCTCTTATGAAAGATAATCATAAGGTGTTAACTACCTACGACGACACAAGGTATCAGTACATGTTTACCGACTGTGAGAGAGGCGACTCATCTATGATTCGTCTTTTCTACTCGGGAGACTTATATGCCTCGGCTTGGGAATACGGAAACACGTGGAATCGAGAACACGTATGGCCCAAAAGCAAGGGTATCGTCAGCGGCGCGACCGAGAATGACGGTGCGGACATTATGACGCTGCGACCGGCATACAAAGGCACGAACAGTTCGCGAAACAACAAGGCGTACGGAAGTGTTACCACGGAGAAGTTTTACGAGCCGCGCGACGAGATCAAGGGCGACTGCGCAAGGACGCTTCTCTACACCTACACACGCTGGGGCAATTACCAGAACATGTGGGGAGCCGACGGTGTTATCGAGAGCCTTGAGGTTCTCCTTGAATGGATGGAGCTTGACCCCGTTGATACATGGGAAATGGGAAGGAACGATGCGGTTCAATCGATAACGGGAACGCGAAACGTCTTCGTCGATTATCCCGAGTACGCATGGTTGCTTTTCGGCAGAGACGTTCCCGAAAACTATTCGACTCCTTCACAGAGCAAGGGAGTTACCGCTCCCGATGACAATCCTTTCGGGGATGTTGTTACGGAGACGACGACAGAGGGGACAACCGACTCGCCCACCGAGGATATTTCCATGGAGACTCCCGAGGTTGGAGTTGCGTACAAGGCGAAGGTCGTCACGCCCGACATGGGAACATTCTATATGAAGGGATATCCCCTGAGCGCAAATACGCCTTATTACATCAGCATCTCGGAAAACAAAGCCGACGGAGTTGACGTTTTTCTTGAAGACGCCGAGGTGCAGGGCGGATACAGAATGTATTTTATGGACGGAGCGGATAAGAAATATATCCGCGCATACGAGAGAACCGATAAAGCAGGTTCAGGCTCGATGGAGCTTACGACCGACAAGCCCGATGAGTATTACACTTACGACAGCTCTCTCGGCACATTTATTGTGACGGTGGGAGAAAATTCCTTCTATCTCGGAACATATATGGGCTCTTCATCGCTCAACAAAAGAATAAGTTGCTCAAATACAAGCTACATAACGGGCGATAATGCCTTGAATGTTGGTGTGACACAGTTTCCCCTTCGGTTCGTTCTATCGGAACAGAGCGAAGACGCTGAACCCGATGAAACTTCGTCAGGTGACTCTACTGCGCCGGAAGAGATAACGGATAATGAGGAATCATCTTCGGCTGATGAAACGGCGGGTGAGACAACGGCCGCCATTGAGACCGATTCGGCAGTTGAAACAGAAGAAGAGAGTTCACAAGAAGAGACTTCAATCGAAGATGGCGAAAAGCACACCTACGTCAAGGTGACCGAGGCTCCCGACGACTGGTCGGGTACATACATTATTGTGTATGAGGACGGCGGAGTGATGTTTGACGGCTCTCTTAATCCATTGGATGCTGTGTCAAATAACAGGACTGTCAAGATAACAGACGGTAAAATTGACGGAGACTTATTAAAATACGCATTTAAAGTAGAGAAGATCGAAGGCGGATATTCAATCAAGAGCGCATCGGGCAGGTATATCGGCAGAACCGCCGACACAAACGGAATGAATGAGTCCGGCGCAAATGCGTATGTGAACACGATAACATTGAATGATGACGGCACGGTTGATATCATCGGCTCGGGCGGTGCTTATCTGCGCTTTAACTCGTCGAGCAATAACATGAGGTTCAGATACTTCAGATCAGCCACATATACAGGTCAGAAGGCAATAACTCTTTACAGATGTGAGGATATTGCCGAGGACGTGACCGAACCCGAGGAGACAACTACTCCTGAAGAAACGACAACTCCCGAAGAGACAACGACTGTCGAAGAAACGACTACCGTCGAAGAAACGACGACTGTCGAAGAAACGACGACTGTCGAAGAAACAACAACGATCGAGGAAACGACTACAGTCGAAGAAACGACTACCGTTGAAGAAACGACTACCGTTGAAGAAACGACGACCGTTGAGGAAACGACGACCGTTGAGGAAACGACAACAGTCGAGGAAACAACGACGGTTGAAGATGTGACGACGGGTGAAGATGTGACGACGGTTGAGGAAGAAACAACTGTCGGTGAGACATCTCCGGGCGCTGACGATGTTGATAATTCTACCGAGGCAGAGAGTACAATTAAGCCGAACAAGGGCGGATGCGGCTCGTCGCTGAGCGGTGGAGTTGCGGTAATGATTTCAATTTCCGTTGCTGGGCTTATATTCCGCAAAAGGAAAAAGGAATGATTGAGAAAACTCAAATAAGAGATGAAAAATATAAGATTCGCGTGAAAGCAACTTCCGATTAAAGGTGGAGAACCTGTTTCACGCACGAATTTTACTTTGCAAAATTCACTGATTACAAATTTTCCTGCCGCAAAGCGGCAGATGGAGGACAACATGAAATTACACGGTTTATGCAAAAAGCTCTCACTTTTGTTGGTGATCTGCATAGTATTCGTCGGATTCTCGTTCCCAATATCGGCGGCAAGCTATGTCTACAATTGGGGCGAGCGAGGCGTGGATTGTACCGAGCTTTCGTCCTATGCAAAAGCCTTCTATACGGGCATATACGTTTTTGAGGACATGTCGCAAACACAGGGCGGCACTAGTCAGTCAAATGCGCACAGCAGCGCGCTCTACTCGGAGCTGAAAACGCTCATGACGAGCAAGCACACGCATCAAACCTCTTACGATGAGACAAAGAGCCTTTACAAATATACCGACTGTGAGAACGGCGGCGGAAAGATATCTTCGTTCTACTCGGGAACGGCAATAGGTCCGAACTGGGGTGAAGGCTCGTGGAACCGCGAGCACACGTGGCCTAACAGTAAGGGACTTAACGGAAGCGACGAGAATGATATCATGATGCTCCGTCCTACGTCTGAATCTGAAAACTCAAGCAGAGGAAACACCGCGTACGGTAAAAGCTCGGGCTATTACGATCCGAACGCGGAGTCGAATGGCAAATACAACCTTCACGGAGATGTGGCTCGAATAGTGCTGTACGTCTACGTTCGTTGGGGCAACACGGGCAAAATGTGGGGCAGCAACGGAGTTATGGAAAACCTCACCGTTCTCCTTGAATGGATGGAGGAAGACCCTGTTGACACGTGGGAAATGGGAAGAAATGACGCGGTTCAGTCGATAACCGGAACGAGAAACGTGTTCGTCGATTATCCCGAATACGCATGGTTGCTCTTCGGACGGGATGTTCCCGAGGATCTTGTATCTCCCTCGGGCAACGCCGGTACAACGGGCGGCAGTAATTCGGGCAGCACGGGCGGCTCAACGGGCGGCGAAACGGGCAGCGAAATGACTGTTGCAGAGGCACTTGCCGCGGCAGACGGAACTGCGGTTACCGTGACCGGAACCGTTACCTCAATCGACAGCAAGTACGGCTGGAACGGCACATCGATGTCGGCAAATCTCGGAGACGGCTCCGGCAATGAGATATATCTCTACAAGCTCTCAACCGAGGTGAAGGTCGGGGACAAGGTAACGGTCAGCGGAACGAAATATACATATAACGGACTTAAGGAGATAAAAGACATCACCTCTGTTACCGTAAACTCGGGCGGCTCGACAGGCGGCGACAACACGGGCGGAAATACAGGCGGAAATACAGGCGGAAATCCTTCTGTTGGCGACAAGATAACGTATACGTTCTCGGAGTATTCCGCGGGAGTTCAGTACGCCAAGAATGAATCGCACAAGCTTGACGACATACTCACGGTTGTAACCGATGATGCCCATTTTACAAAGGAAATCAGACTCTATCACACAGACAATGCAGAATACGGCGCTCACCATGGAACTGCCGTGTTTACATCGTCGAAGGAGATAAGTGCGCTTGCAGTCAATGCGGGAAACAAAGCCGACGTGCTTAAGGTTTCCGGTTCCAACGACGGCTCGACATGGGTTCTTATTGATGAGATTTCGGTTGCGGCATCATACGCGGATTACGACGTTGATATGCAGGGAGGGCAGTATAAATATATCAAGCTTGAATCCACTGCGGCTCAGATCAGAGTGGCATCGATAAGTGTGACGTACGTCAGCGAAACGATAGGTACCGATCCCGACGACAGTGAGAAAGAAACAACGGATGCCGAGGAGACGACCGTTGCCGAAGGCACGACGACCGAGGAAGGCACGACTACTGAGGAAGGCACGAAGGTCGAGGAAGGCACAAAGGTCGAGGAAGGCACAAAGGTCGAGGAAGGCACGAAGGCTGAGGAGGGTACTTCGTCTTCCGGCAAGCCGACCGAGACGGAAACGACATCGGTTGAGACACTGCCGGGCGTTGACAAGCCTGACAATCCCACCGAAGAAGAAAGTATAGTTAAGCCGAATAAAGGCGGATGCGGCTCGTCGCTCTGCGGCGGTATCGCAATTATAATCTCTGTCTCTGCGGCAGGAATTATGTTCTGCAGAAAGAAAAAAGACTGATAGATAATACACAAAATTCGCCCGCGTGAAAACGCGGGCGAAAAGTTTTTATACAATGTAATTTATTGTGACTGTCGCAACAAATATCGCAAGGCAGATAAGTGAAAAAACGAGGCTTGGTTTGTACGCGAAGGTCGAGCGAAGTTCTTTTTTGACCGAGCGGATATTTGCGAGCTTTGACGCGCTCTTTTGTCTGCTTTCGGCTATTTTTTCGGCTCTCGCACGGTAAATTCTCGCCGATTCCGAGAAAAAGAAGATTGCCGACAGGCAGAGCGCCAACATGACGGTTACTATCAAGAGAATATTGTTCTGCGAGGATAAAAAGTACGCCGAAATATTGGATTCGAGGAAAAGTCTGTAAAGATTGAACAAAAAGTGCATTATCACGCACGCCCAGAGTGTTCCCGTCGTGTACAGCACGAACACCGAGAGAATGCCGACGAACAGTGACGGAATTATTCCTCCGAGGGTAAATCCGAACGCGGCGTACAACACGGTCGAGACCAGAGCGGCGAATGGGAAGCTCACCTTTTCAAGGTGCGAAAAGATGACTCCTCGGAAGAGAAATTCCTCACAAATTGCAGGAATCAGCGCATACATCAGCACAAGATAGGGAACAGAGACCGAATACTCGTTTTCTCCTGCCGTGAACGTGCCGAGCAGGGTGATTCCCTGTGACATATCGTACACTCCGCCGAACACAAGGTTCAAAAGGAGCGATGCGGACGCCGCGAAGAGCGCGGAGAACAGCGTAAAGAATATGTATTCTGCCCGAAGTGCGCAAAAGCCGATGCCGCTCATCTGCTTTACCGCCGACCTCTCTTGTGAGGTCAGCATTATCGCGAGATATGCCGGTATCGCGAGCGCGACTAACTGAAGGATCACGGGTGCGAGAGGTTCTTTGCCGACGTGAGATATGAATTTGTCAATGATAAGCGTTATGAGACATATTGCAAATGAGACGGTTGACAGGAGCAGCGGAAGTGCAGGCTCGGTGATTGGCGTCGCGGGAGGAAGCTTATTACGTGGCTTTTTGTCTGCGGACGCTCTTTTTTTCTTTTTGTGTTTGTTTTCTTCCATTTTCAAGTCTTATGCCCCTATTTTGCAAATACCGAGGTCTTTATCTTCTCGGCGGTGCCGTCGTCCTTGAAGCACCTGACAAGCTCAAGCCCGAAGTCAAACGCGGCGCCCATGCCCTTTGCGGTGATTATGTTGCCGTCACGGACTACCGTTTTTTCACTCTCTATCTGCGCACCCGTGAGAAATTCCTCAAAGCCGGGGAAGCAGACCGCGCGCTTACCCTTAAGATATCCGCGCTTGCCGAGTACCATGGGGGCGGCGCAGATAGCGGATATGAAACTGCCGTGCCTATTTGCCGCACGGAGAGCCGAGTCGACTATCCTCGACTCGTCAAGATTGGACGAGCCGGGCATGCCGCCGGGGAGTATCACCATTTCGGGGGAGGAATCGCGGTACATAATGTCGGGGATATCGGCATGTACGGTTATGCCGTGCGCGCCTCTTATCACATCCTTGCCGCCGACACCGACCGTCGTCACCTCAAGTCCCGCGCGGCGCAAAATATCGAGAGGGCAGAGAGCCTCGACCTCTTCAAATCCGTCTGCCAAAAACATATATATCATGGTTTTACCGCCTTTCAATGGATCAATGCTTTTATATATTGATTCTACCGTTCTCGCAGTTACTCTGCTGAGATTATCATAAGTATAACACACTTTGGTCGAATTTGCAAGTGTTTATGGAAAACAACCGCACCCGAAGCCCGGAATCGTCGCCCGTAATTGACAATTCTGCAAAAAAATGTTGTTTTTTTACTCAATACCCCTTGATAAAAGCGTTAAAATATGTTAAACTATAAATTGGTAAAAAAAATTGAGCGTGGCAATCCACGCGGAAATAAACGAAAGGCGGAAAATAAAATGACCTACAACAAAAAGTCTATTGAAGACGTTGTAATCAATCCCGGCACAAAAGTATTCGTTCGTTGCGACTTCAACGTACCGAGCAAGGACGGTGTTATCACCTCCGACAAGAGAATCGTAGAGGCTCTTCCCACGATCAAGTACCTTATGGCTAAAGGCGCTAAGGTTATCCTTGCTTCCCACATGGGCAAGCCCCACAACATCTTTACCCCCGGCTTCAAGCTCACAAAGAAGGAGCTTAAGAAGGTTGCCGAGCTTCCCGAAGCAGATCAGGCTGCCGCTACCGAGGAATACCTTGAGAAGGCTAAGAAGGACGTTACAAAGTTCTCTCTTAAGATCGTTGCAGACAAGCTCAACGAGTACCTTGACGGCAAGGTAGTATTTGCAAAAGATATCATCGGCGAGGATGCCAAGGCTAAGATCGCCGCTATGGAAAACGGCACGTGCGTGCTTCTCGAAAACGTCCGTTTTGACGCGGGCGAAGAGAAGAACAAGCCCGAGTTCGCTAAGGCTCTTGCAGACCTCTGCGGCGAAGGCGGTCTTTACGTAAACGACGCGTTCGGTACGGCTCACCGCGCACATGCATCCACTGCAGGCGTTGCGGCTTACCTTCCCGCAGTTTGCGGTTATCTTATCGGAAAAGAAATCGGCGTTATGGGTAAGGCTCTTTCCGACCCCGAGCGTCCCTTCGTTGCCATTCTCGGCGGCGCAAAGGTTTCCGACAAGCTCAATGTTATCAACAACCTTCTCTCGAAGGTCGACACACTTATCATCGGCGGCGGTATGGCATACACGTTCCTCGCTGCTAAGGGCTACGGCGTAGGCAACTCTCTCCTTGACACCGACAAGATCGAATACTGCAAGGAGATGATGGCTAAGGCAGAGAAGAACGGCGTAAATCTCCTTCTTCCCATCGATACGACTATTGCAGACGGTTTCCCGAACCCCATCGATGCTCCCATTGAGGTTGCAGTTGTTGACTCCGACAAGATTCCCGCAGATAAAGAGGGACTTGACATCGGTCCTAAGACCATGGCTCTTTATGCAGAGGCTGTTAAGAACGCGAAGACCGTTGTTTGGAACGGACCTATGGGCGTATTTGAGAACCCCACGCTTGCAAAGGGAACCATCTCGGTTGCACAGGCTCTCGCTGACAGCGATTGCATCTCCATCGTAGGCGGCGGTGACTCTGCGGCGGCTTGTGAGACACTCGGATTTGCAGACAGGATCACTCACATCTCGACGGGCGGCGGAGCATCTCTTGAATTCCTTGAGGGACTTGAGCTTCCCGGAATTGCTGCTCTTCAGGATAAATAAGCCGTAGAAGAATATGGGGCTTTGCCCCAAACCCCACTTAAGGGACTTTTGAGAAAGTCCCTTAAGAATCTTCAAAACTTTCAAAAAAACGCTGAAGGGTTTTTCTGAGGCTTTTGTAAGTATATTTTTATTAAGAATTTATTTAAAGTTTTCGTTGCAGAGTTTTCGCAGAAAACTCGAGCAAATCACGCAAAGCGTGTTTGCAATTTTTCTCAAAAGGCGGCGAGGGGTACGGGGGCGAGTAGCCCCCGAAACTCCCCACAAAAATAAAAAGAGGTAAATTACAATGAGAAGATATGTTATAGCAGGCAACTGGAAGATGAACATGACACCTTCAAAGGCAGTTGCACTTATTGAAGAAATGAAGCCTTTGGTTGCGGGCAAGGACAACTGCGACGTTGTTCTTTGCGTTCCCGCAATCGACATTCCCGCGGCTGTTGAGGCGGCAAAGGGTTCGAACATAAGGATCGGTGCCGAGAATGTTCACTTCAAGGCATCGGGCGCATACACCGGCGAGATTTCTGCTGAGATGCTCACAGAGGCAGGCGTTGAATACGTAGTGATCGGTCACTCCGAGAGAAGACAGTACTTCGGCGAGACAGACCAGACGGTAAACCTCCGCACGCTTGCGGCGCTGAACGCAGGTCTTAAGGCTATCGTTTGCGTTGGCGAAACGCTTGAGCAGAGAGAGCTTGGATACACCGAGACGCTCCTCAAGTTCCAGACGAAGATGGCACTTACAAACGTAACCGAGGAGCAGATGAAAAACGTCATTATCGCCTACGAGCCTGTTTGGGCAATCGGTACTGGCGTTACCGCGACTGCCGATCAGGCAGACGAGGGTAACGGATACGTTCGCGCGGCTGTTGCCGAGATGTTCGGCGCAGAGGTAGCAAACGCAACCGTTGTTCAGTACGGCGGTTCGATGAACGACAAGAACGCGGCAGAGCTTCTCTCCAAAGAGAACGTAGACGGCGGTCTTATCGGCGGCGCTTCGCTTAAGGCGGGCGCATTCTCCGCTATCGTCGACGCGGCACAGTGATTGAACGGCAAGGAAATGCAGGGGGAGAGGGTGACTTTTTGAAAAAAGTCACCCTCTCCCCCTGCACCCCCTCACCCTGCAAAAACTTTTAATAAGGGTTAGTGGCGAAGCTCATTTGAAGGCATTAAGCTAATATGTCAATAAAGCGGCTGATTGCCCAAACATAAAAAATGATGATAGTTAAAAGGAATAATATCCAATAATCGTCTCTCGTATCGTTTTTACCGTTGTTTTTTGAAGTATCAACGGCTGAATTGTGTTTTGTTGCAGAATTTTTGCTTATTTCGGCGCTTTCTACCAATATGCCAAAGCCGTACAGGAACAGTCCGACAATATATATTATGATCGGACCAAAGATTAATAACAAAAGTGCTTTATCGGGGTAGAAAAACGGCGGTTCAAGAAAAAACGTTGACGAAACGATTGCAATCAAAGTTGTTCCCCACCAACCCCAGCGTACAATACCTTTGATTATTTTGCCGATACACATAAACGGGAAATCAGACATTTTCATCCTCCAAAAACAAAAAGTGCGCAGACCGAAGCCCACGCACGAAAAACGCGAACTCCGATTGCTGCGACACAACTTTTCAACTAACAACACGAGAAAGTGAAAATAGAGAAGGCGTTTTTACCAAAAGTAAAATCACTTCCCGTATTGCTTAGTAGGTATTAAGTTGTGTCGCATGATAAGTATATCACAGATTTTTGAAAAAGTCAACGGCTTAAAAAGAAAAATTATCGTTACGGTGAAATATAAATAAGACGGTTATTATATGATTTAAATCATTCAAAAAGGGCTTTTTTACATTCTCCAAAAACAAAAAGTGCGCAGACCGAAGCCCACGCACAAAAAACGCAAACTCCGATTGCTGCGAAACAAATCGGACAGAAAATGGGAAATACCCTCAATTCAACCGGTGGAATCTGCATTTTTATCACTTCTTACCGATTGAATTGTATTGCAAAAAAAGGTATGCTTATCCCGAAAAAGATAAGGATCCCAAAAATTCTGCCTATTAATTTGTTTCGCGAATTCAGTATATCACAAAATTTATAAAATGTCAACAAAAATAAGCAAATTTTAAATCTATACAGAAATGGTATAAATTTTTCAAAAAAATTTAAATATCCTATTGACAAGGCAAAAAAAGTGTGATATAATCAATGTGTACCGTGGGGGTAGAGATTAAAAAAGGAGATGCGGTCGATATGAGAGTTACACAAGAAGCCGACTATGCCATCCGCATTTGTCTCATTCTCGACAAATTGGGAGAGAAGACCGGTGCGTCGACGATTGCCGACGCCGCGTGTATCACCCCGAAGATTGCACTCAAGGTACTTCGCAAGCTGAATTCTGCCGGAATTGTTCGCTCATACAAGGGCGCGCGGGGCGGATACGAGCTGGCACGAGATGGGGAAGAACTGAAAATTCTTGAGATAATTGAGCTTATAGACGGTCCGATACTCATTTCAAAGTGTCTCGGGAGCGGTCATGACTGCTCGCGCAACCCCTGCAAGACCGACTGCAAGATGCACATAGCGTTTGAGGCGGTCAACAAAAGGCTCACCGAAAGTCTGTCGCAGATAACGGTGAGGATGCTTCACGATGAAAATGTCAGTCATGCTGATATTTCAAATATTGTAAATCAAAATTTAAATACATAAGGAGATCAAAATTATGAAAAAATTTGTTTGCCCCGTTTGCGGTTACGTTCACGAAGCAGATGAGATGCCTGCTGATTTCGTATGTCCCGTTTGCAAGGTTCCCGGTTCCAAGTTCAAGGTAATGGAAGAGGGCGCAAAGCTTGCGGCTGAGCATGAGTACGGCATTTACGCAAAGACCGTTAAGAACAACCCCGACATTTCCGACGAAGACAAGAAGTTCATCTTCGACCAACTTATGGCTAACTTCAACGGCGAGTGCTCTGAGGTTGGTATGTACCTCTGCATGGCAAGAATTGCTCACAGAGAGGGATATCCCGAGATCGGTCTTTATTGGGAAAAGGCTGCATATGAGGAGGCAGAGCATGCTTCGAAGTTTGCAGAGCTTCTCGGCGAGGATCTTGAGCCTAACATGAAGGCTACAACCAAGGACAACCTTGCATGGCGTGTTGACTGCGAGTTCGGCGCGACCGCAGGTAAGTTTGACCTTGCCGCATGCGCAAAGAAGAACGGACTTGACGCTATCCACGACACAGTTCACGAGATGGCTCGTGACGAGGCAAGACACGGCAAGGCGCTCAAGGGACTTCTTGACAGATACTTCAAGTAATAAGATATTTTTGGGGGGAACGTGCGGATTTTTGACATAGGTTAATTCTCCGCACCCCCTGCTTCACGCGCGAATTTTGCAAGGCAAAATTCACCGATTACTATTTTCCTGTCGCTGTGCGACAGAATGGAGGTTATTATGAAATACGTTTGCCCCTGCGGTTATGAATACGATCCTGCACTCGGCGATCCCGACAACGGAATAGCTCCCGGCACGGCTTGGGAGGATGTCCCCGAAGATTTTGTTTGCCCTGTCTGCGGACTCGGCAAGGATGCTTTTGAGCAGGAATAATCCGGATTTAATCCCACAAGGAGTGAGCTTCGGCTTGCTCCTTTTTGCTTTGTTTTGGCTAAAACGGTGGGATTTTTATGGAACTTGCCACTTTTTGATAGAGCTGAATGGGGGAAATTATTTAAACGACAACAGAGGACAAATATTGTCATTCAAATAATATAGCAGATACTTCAAAGAAAAAAGCCCATGCCGAAGCACGGGCTAAAAAACTATTATTTCTTAATAAATTTTCTCATTACTCTTGAATAATCCCGTTTTGCATTG
>JBJDZM010000107.1:0-5219 GCA_051867975.1 Eubacteriales bacterium
GGTATGCTTGTGCTTGTGCCTGCCATTCGTGAAATCTTTCATGTGCCGGACGGAGCAAGCCTGCTTGCCGCTATTATAGTGCTTGCGATTATGATACTGCCGAACATTATAAAAGTGTCTATCACGGCACTTGATGCCGTACCGAAGGAATACGAGGACGCATCTCTCGCTCTCGGTGCAACGCCAACCGAAACCTTTTTCAAGGTGTCCGTACCTGCCGCAAAAAGCGGTATTGCCGCCGCAGTTGTACTCGGTGTCGGTCGTGCCATCGGTGAAGCAATGGCGGTGATGATGGTTGCCGGTAATGTAGCCAATATGCCTTCACTCTTTGAAAGTGTCCGTTTCCTTACCACCGCTGTGGCAAGTGAAATGGCCTACTCAAGTCCCGGCAGTTTGCAGAGAAACGCTCTGTTCTCCATCGCCCTTGTGCTGTTCCTGTTTATTATGCTGATTAACGCTACGCTCAATTTCTTCTTGAAGCGTGATAAGGAGAAATAAGATGAATAAAAGAAGAAAACTACATATTGGTTTTATGCGTGGCGCAATGTATGTTTGTACCGCACTCACAGCGGCACTTGTGCTGTTCTTGTTCGGATATGTTTTAATGAATGGTATCCCTAACATCACTTGGGAGCTGCTCTCCACCAAACCAAGCTACTTAACCAAACGAATCGGTATTTTGCCCGATATTCTGAATACGGTTTACATCGTGATTGCGACACTTATTATTGTATTACCTCTCGGTGTCGGTGCGGCAATTTACCTTACCGAGTACGCAAAAAACAAAAAATTGGTAGCTATGATTGAATACGCCGCCGAAACCCTTTCGGGCATCCCGTCTATTATTTACGGTCTTGTGGGTATGTTGCTCTTTTCCAACAACTTTGGTACAAGCCTGCTCGCAGGTGCGCTGACACTTGTTATTATGAATCTTCCTACCGTTATGCGTACAACACAAGAAAGTCTAAAAACCGTTCCACAGAGCTACCGTGAAGGTGCTTTCGGTTTAGGTGCAGGCAAGTGGCGTGTGATTCGTACTGTTGTACTCCCCGGATGTGTAGATGGTGTTATTACCGGTTGTATCCTATCTGTCGGTCGTATTCTCGGTGAATCGGCAGCGCTCCTCTTTACCGCAGGCTTTGCTCACGCACTCAACGGCATTTTCACGGGACTGACTTCCCCCGGTGCAACCTTGACGGTTGCTCTTTATGTGTATGCAAAAGAAGAAGGCGAATTTGGTGTTGCCTTTGCTATCGCCGCAATCCTAATGGTACTGACATTACTGATAAATCTATCTGCCACATTGGTGGGCAAATACTTTGCCAAAAGGAGAAGCATATGAGTGAAATAATGACGGCTAAAGACCTGTGCCTTTGGTACGGCGAAAATCAAGCCTTAAAGAATATCAATATAAACATTCCCGAAAAGAGTATTACGGCGCTAATCGGCCCTTCGGGATGCGGCAAATCTACCTTTCTCAAAACCCTAAACCGCATGAATGATCTTATTCCGATTGTAAAAATCACGGGCGAGGTCTTCTATAACGGTCGCAACATCTTTGATAAGGATGTGGATGTGAACGAGCTTCGGCGGGACATCGGTATGGTATTTCAGAAGCCTAATCCGTTTCCGATGAGCATTTACGATAATATTGCCTACGGTCCCCGTACACACGGTATCTCAAGTAAGGTAAAGCTCGATGAAATCGTAGAGCGGGCACTTCGGGATGCGGCAATTTGGGACGAAGTAAAAGACAGGCTCAAAAAGAACGCTCTCGGTCTTTCAGGCGGTCAGCAACAAAGGCTTTGCATTGCCCGTGCCCTTGCCGTAGAGCCGAAAGTTTTGCTTATGGACGAGCCGACTTCGGCGCTCGATCCTATCTCCACTTCCCGAATTGAGGAACTTGCATTGCAATTAAAGGAAAAATACACTATAATTATAGTGACTCATAATATGCAGCAGGCAGTTCGTATTTCGGATAATACGGCGTTCTTCCTTCTTGGAGAGTTAGTAGAAGTCGGTGAAACTGAGAAGCTGTTCTCACAGCCCGTCGATAAGCGCACCGAAGATTACATTACAGGAAGGTTTGGTTGAGATTATGAGAAGCAGATTTGATGAGCAGCTTAAGTTACTGAATAAGAAAATGATTGAAATGGGCGCTGAATGCGAAAGCATTATTGCTCTATCCTCAAAAGCACTTCTTGAAGGCAACGCCGCAGGCACACGCAAAGCAAAAGAAAAAGGTCATAAGATTGACCAAATGGAGCGTGAGATCGAATCCATTTGCTTAAAACTCCTGCTCCAACAACAACCCGTAGCCAAAGACCTTCGTGTGATTTCCGCCGCCCTTAAAATGATTACCGATATGGAAAGAATCGGCGATCAGGCAGAGGATATTGCTGAGATTATTCCTTTCCTTAACGGCAGAACCGGCGAGGAATGCCACGATATTCGGCTTATGGCAGAAGCTACCATTAAAATGGTGACTGAAAGCATTGATGCTTATGTTAAACAAGACCTTGAGTTTGCTAAATCGGTATCCGATTACGATGATGTGGTGGATGATGCTTTTGACCGTGTAAAACAGACACTAATTAAGATGATTTCCGAAAATACCGCCGATGGCGAGTATGCTCTGGATCTTCTTATGATAGCGAAATACTTTGAACGCATCGGAGACCACGCCGTAAATATTGCGGAGTGGGTTGAGTTCTCCGTGACCGGCGTTCATAAAGGAGAATAATATGATTTGGTGTGTTGATGACGACAATACCATTCGTGACATTGAGGTTTATACGTTGACACAAACCGGATTTGATGCGAAAGGGTTTGCTGACGGCATTTCTATGCTCGAAGCGCTGAAAACCGAAAAGCCGGAGCTGATTGTGCTTGATATTATGCTTCCCGGCAAGGACGGCGTTGATGTCTTGAAGGAAATCCGAAACAATCCCGAAACCCGTAAAATTCCGGTGATTATGGCGACTGCCAAAGGCACCGAGATGGACAAAATTCAGGGACTTGATACGGGAGCAGACGATTATCTTGTAAAGCCTTTCGGTGTGATGGAAATGGTATCTCGTATTAAAGCGGTACTCCGCCGCTGCGAGCCTGATGAAAAGGAAGAAGTACTTTCCGTCGCTGAAATCACACTCAGCGACAAGGAGCATCTTGTAACTGTCAGCGGTGAAAAGGTGGTACTTACCTTTAAGGAATTTGAGATATTAAAACTCTTTATGAGTAATCCAGGCATTGTGTTCTCCCGTGATAAGCTCCTATCGGAAGTGTGGGGTGTAGATTATCTCGGCGAGTCAAGAACGGTAGATATGCACATTAAAACCCTTCGTCAGAAGCTGGGCGATGCAGGCTCCTGTATTGAAACGGTGATCGGTGTCGGCTATCGTATGGGAGGGAAGAAATGACAAAGAAAATCTTTCGCTCCATTATAGCTGTTGCGATGGTTGTGCTTTTGGCAGGTCTTCTTATTGCAAGCACCTTTTTATACGATTATTTCAATAAATCACAGGTGTCTCAGCTCAAGGAGGAGCTTTCCCTTGTTGCTACCAATGTAGATAAAATAGGTATCGAATATTTTGACAACTTTAATTCCCCCGTTTTCCGTTTTACTTTGGTTGATGCTGATGGCGGGGTGCTCTATGACTCACAGGCAACGGCAGAAGATATGGAAAATCACCTTGAACGTGAAGAAATCGCCGAAGCGCTTGAAAGCGGACACGGTAGTAGCGCAAGATATTCTTCCACTTTGACCGAGAGAACTTTCTATGAAGCCACCCGCCTTGAAAGCGGCAACGTACTTCGTATTTCTGTAAGTCAGGTAACGGTGGGGGCGCTGATTCTCGGTATGCTTCCTGCTATTTGCGCCATCGTTTTGATTTCTATTGTGGTAGCCCTGTTGCTGTCGCACAAAATGGCAAAGAGCATCGTAAAACCGCTGAATGAGCTTGACCTTGAAAACCCTGCCGAAAATGAGACATACGAGGAGCTTGCGCCTATTCTTACCAAGCTTAACAAACAGCACAAGCAGATCACACGGCAGATGCAGGAACTGAGGCAAAAATCCGATGAGTTTGAGCAGATAACCGCTTCAATGAACGAGGGACTTGTTCTGCTTGATAAAAAAGGAATGATCCTCAGCATCAACGCTGCCGCTAAAAAACTGTTTGGGGCAGATGAAATGGTAATCGGTTGTGATTTCCTCACCCTTGACCGTAGCACGGACATGAGCCGTGCCATTGAAAAGGCGCTTGACGGTAAAAAAGCTGAGTTGCGTGAGGAAAGGAACGGAAGCGAGTATCAGTTTATTATTAACCATACCGAGTCGGACGGTAAGATGATCGGTGTTGTAATTCTCTGCTTTGACATCACAGAAACGGCATTTGCCGAGCGAACCCGCAAGGAATTTACCGCCAATGTTTCTCACGAACTGAAAACACCGCTTCAATCCATTATCGGTAGTGCGGAACTACTTGAAAACGGTCTTGTAAAATCGGAGGATACAAAAAGATTTGTCGGCAATATCAAGAACGAAGCTACACGGCTTGTTTCACTTATTAACGATATTATCCGTCTTTCTCAGCTTGATGAGGATAGCGAGACTGCCACCGAGTCTGTGGATCTGTACGATATAGCAAACGAGGTTATTGAGGTGCTGACCGTGTCGGCCTCGAAAAAGCAAGTGGAACTCCGCCTAAACGGTGAGTCCTGCGTGATGAACGGTATCCGCAGATACCTCTATGAGATCGTCTATAATCTTTGCGACAACGCTATCCGCTATAACAAAGACGGCGGCAAGGTGATGATCGATCTCAAAAACAAGGACGGCAACATTGTTCTCTCTGTAAGCGATACCGGTATCGGTATTCCTGCCGAACATCAAAACCGTATCTTTGAACGCTTCTACCGTGTGGATAAGAGCCATTCCAAGGAAACAGGCGGTACAGGTCTCGGACTTTCCATTGTCAAACACGCCGTAGCCTATCACGGCGGTACTATCAAGCTTGAAAGCAAACTTGGAGAAGGCACAACAATTACAGTTGAATTCTAAAATCATTGGCGGTAAGGGTTTGACCTTGCTGCCAATTTTCTAAAACCACTTGAATTTTTAAGCAAAATAGCTTATAATATACCCATATTCGATTCCACATTATCCACGGTGAAATTATTCTTGTTATCAACCTCGATAACAAAATGATAACAAGGGC
>JBJDZM010000108.1:0-5178 GCA_051867975.1 Eubacteriales bacterium
TGACCGAAGGTCAATTCATGCACGGTAGTGCAATTCATGCCAACGGCAATTCATTGTGTCGTGTGAGACACACGACACTTTCGACATGCCCCGTGCCGGGGAAAAGGTCGACGGGGGTCACCTCGCCTATCTCATATCCTTTTTTCGCAAAATACGCGCAATCGCGCGCCAAGGTGTCGGGATTGCAGGATACATAGACGACCTTCCCCACACCCAGCGAGTCGAGGTAGTCGATAAGCTCCTCGGTCGTTCCCTTGCGCGGCGGGTCGATGACAACGACGTCGGGAACAAACTCTCCAAGCGTGTCGCGCGCGTTTGCCAGAAGCCCCCTTGTGTCGCTTGCGTCTCCGCAGAAGAAATATGCGTTCTCCACGCCGCTCATAGCCGCGTTTTCCTTTGCGCACTTGACCGCTTCGTCAACTATCTCAATACCGACGATGCGCTCCGCCCCGTCCGCCATGGAGAGTCCTATCGTGCCTGCTCCGCAATAGAGGTCGGCGACGGTCTCTTTGCCCGTGAGATCCGCGCGCTCTCGCGCCAAGCGGTATAAAAGCTCCGCGCCGTCACGGTTGACCTGATAAAACGAGCCAGCAGATATCTTGAAGCGCAGACCGCAAAGCTCGTCGATTATATAATCTCTGCCGCCGATGCAGACAAAATTTTCGCCTAAAATGACGTTTGTTTTTTTCTTATTGACATTGAGCATGACCGAGGTCACGTTCGGAAATTTTGCGACAAGCTCACGCGCAAATTTCTCCGAACAGACAAGGCTGTCGGAATTTATCACAAGACAGACCATTATCTCGCCCGTCTTCTCGGCAATTCGGAGATAAATGTGGCGCAAAACTCCCCGTCCGCTCTCCTCGTCGTATGCCTTGATGCCGTTTTTCTCGGCAAAATCGGTGACAAACACCACTATTTCACCGAAAATGTCGGGCTGTAGCAGGCAGCTGTCGCATGGAATCAGGTCGTGAGTTTTCGCGGCGAAAAAGCCCGCGCGGATCCTGCCGCCGACCTCCCTCACAGGATACTGACCTTTGTTGCGGTATGCGGTGGTTTTCCCCGTGTGCGCGGTGTCCGAGACCTTGACATGGGGCATGCCCGCCTTGCGGAAGGCGTTTTTGACGTAGTCGCGTTTGAGGGTCAGCTCATGCTCGTATTTTATGCTTCGGTAAACGCAACCGCCGCATGACATAGGGGCGCGGCACTCTGTTTTGCGGAGTCCCGTGCCGTCAAAGCGGTATTGCGATGCCTCAATAACCTCCTCGAGCCGCGCGACGGCGTACGTCGAGGCAACTTTGATTATTTTCGCCGTGACCGTGTCGCCCGTGACTGCGCCTTTGACGAAGACTGTCATGCCGTCGTCTGTTTTGCCGACACCGCAGCCGAGGTTGTTGAGGTCGGTGATTTTCAGATTTATAATTTGATTTTTCGTCAGATTCATTTTTCCCCTGTGTACATAGGCTAAATATAGCCCATACTCGGTTTTTTAAATTTTTTCGTTCGGCGGGAGCAAGACAGAGCCCTACGGTTTTGTCGTCAGATTCATTTTTTCACATGTATAAATAGGATATAAAGTGCCGTTTGTTTTTTCGGCGGGAGCAAGCCCCCGCCCTACGACTGCAAAGCACATTCATTCTTTAACTTAAAGAAATTTTATCTTCAGATGCTCTTTTTCGGCTGGGTTCAATACTGTTCCAACATGGAATATCTCGGTCTCGGCGGGAGCAAGACAGAGCCCTACGACTGCAAAGCACACTCATTCTTTAACCTAAAGATTTTTTGGCTTTGGATGCTCTTTTTCGGCTGGGTTCAATACTGTTCCAACACGGAAGCGGATAGCAGGCTGATTTTCGCTTGCGAAAATCAGCGTCACTCCACGGCAGTTAGAACCCCATGCGAGAAAGCTTTTGCGGAATTAAAATAGAACTCGGACTCCCTGCTTGCAGGGAGCGGTTTGCACCAAATAGAGTTTGATTTAGTTCAACCTCACGGTGCATGTGCGGAGCTTTTCTCGAAAAGCGACCGCGTCTCCCCTTCCATAGCACCGGCTAACTCCTCAAACATAAAATTCCTTCAAATCATCAAGCCTCAGACACGCCACGGTGCCGCCGCGAGCTTCGCCGCAGTCGATGTTTATGGAGTTGTTACCGAAGAAAATTTTGCCGTTGCCGCCGTTGTCCTCGGTGGTGGGATTGTGTCCGACGACTATCGTTTTGTCGGGGAAATATTGCTTTGTGAGGTCGAGAGGCTCTGTGAAGAAGGCCTCGGGCTTTAGGGAATCGAGGTCAATTCCCTTTTTAAAGCCCGCGATACCTGCGTGAACGAGCAGATAGTCGCGACCGCCTGCGGTGACCTCCTCGTAGAGCGTCATGTCGGAGAGATAGTCGATAATTCCCTCTCTCATTTCGGCATCAAGCGTTCGGAAGGCTTCAAGTGTCGGCTGACCTCCGTTCTGTGTCCACTCGGTCATCTTCGTGATGAACTTCTTGTCGGGTGTCTCTCCGCTCTTGAGCATCTTCTCAAAGCCCGAAAGCATCTTGACCGCCGTATAATCGTGCTCGCCCGCTATCGGGTAGATATTGTATCTCACCGAAAGGTCGCCTATAAGCTCCATGCTCTCCTCTCCGTAGTCGACGATGTCACCAAGTACGTACATTATGTCGCTTTCCTTAAAGGAAATCAGCTTTAAAAGCTCCTTGAATTTTTCGTAATTTCCGTGAAGATTCGATACCGCGTATATCATTTTTTGTTTCCTCTCTCGTTAGATGTCAAGAATTCGGTTCGAAAAGACCGTCTCAATTTCCGCCTCGGGACAGAGCGAGCGCACCGTCTCGCGCAAAAAGAAGCAGACGGGATATTCGGTGAAGAAATGCCCTGCCGTGATGAGATTTATGTTGAAATCAGCCGCCGAGAGCAACTGATGATATTTCATGTCTCCCGTGACGTAGGTGTCCGCGCCGTTTTGCGCCGCAAGCGCAATATAGTCTCCGCCCGAGCCGCCTATGACCGCAACACGCTTTACTTTGCGTCCCGCGGGGCAAAGAGTTATCGACGCTTCTCGCTCACCCTCGCCGTGCGAAAGCCTTGACTTGACGAGCATCGCAAATTTTTGCGCATCGGACTCCTCTTCGAGCTCGCCGACTCGCATGATATGCTCGTCCCCGACAGTCTCGATCTCCGAAAGCCCGAGAAGCCCTGCCAAAATGTCGTTCACTCCCCCGTCGAGCGCGTCAAGACGCGTGTGAAATGACATCGTCGCAATTCCGTGCTTTGCGAGCTTTACCGCGCGTGCGCCGTCAAAGGTCAGCGCGTTTATGTTGCCGAGTCCGCCGAAAAACAGCGGGTGGTGAGAGATTATCACGTCTGCTCCCTCGTCAATCGCACGGTCGATGACCTCGTTCGTCGTGTCAAGCGATATAAGCACCTTTTTCACCTCTCTCTCGGGTTCGGGACAGGATTCAAGTCCGTCTTTGTCCCACGGGCAGGAGAGCGAGGTCGGAATAATCTCGCAAAGTCTGTTATATAATTCAATTACCTTCATATTTTTCGTCCTCTATGTATTTTTCAAGACAGGAGAGGATTTCACGCTCGTGCGACGTGTCGGCGTGCGCCTTTTCCTTGCCTGTTATTTTCGCTTTAATTACGTTGACCGCGCGCAGAATGTAACGCTTTGTTACATCATCACCGCGTTCGATATTTATTTTGCCAATCAGCGCCTCGGCTTCGCCGATCTCACGCTTTTTGCCGTCAAAGCTCGCCTTTATCAAGCGGTAGATTCGGTCTTGACGCTCTCCGACCGAGACAATTTTCTCGTCCGTGACTTCAAAGCCGTTTTCGGCGAGATATTTCGCCAAAATCTCGGCGTGTGTCATCGGCTGGAGAACAAGCGTTATCGACTCGTCGCGCACCCATGGGGCTTTGTCGAGAATCGACACGATAAGCTCACCGCCCATGCCGAGAATCGTGATGCAATCGGGCTGAAAGTCGCGTGAGGCATCAAGTCCGTCGGCGCGGATAGCCTGTATCCTGTCCTTCAAGCCGTTTTTCGCAATATTCGAGGCGGCAGACGCGACGGGACCCTCGTTTATGTCCGACGCGAGGGCGTATTCTATTTTGTTTTCAAGGCAGAGCGCGATTGGAAGATATGCGTGGTCGCTGCCGATGTCGGCAAGCCGCGCTCCGCGCGGTACCATATCCGCCGCCGCCCTGAGTCGTGTGTCAAGTATCATGTTTTTTCTATGTATTTTTCAGATTTTTAAGTTTTTGGAAGGCTTGCAACTCGGGGGAAGTCACGGCGGGAGCAAGCCCGCGCCCTACGGTTCGAGATGAGGCGAATTCCGTGCCGTTCGCTTCGGCGGGAGTCACGAGGCTATCTCACCGAGAATACGCAGTATATATACTGCATCATGATGTGCCCAATGATAAGATAAGCGATATCGGTAATCGTAGGGCTCTGTCTTGCTCCCGCCGCCTCGCTCTCTAAAATCAAAACAACATGGATATAGTCTGGCATAATTACACAATAATGTGTATTTCATATCGCTTGTTTCGGCGGGAGCAAGCCCCCGCCCTACGACTGCAAAGCACATTCATTCTTTAACCTAAAGAATCTTTGGCTTTGGACGCTCTTTCTCGGCTGGGTTCAATACTGTTCCAACACGAAAGCGAATAGCAGGCTGAAAATTCGAAGAATTTTCAGCGTCACTCCACCTTAGTTAGAACCCAATGCGAAAAAAGTTCTTTGCTACTTTCTTTCAAGAAAGTAGCGCGTCTCCCTCGCATCCCCCGCGTCTCCCGCGCCTCCGCGTCCCCGCGTCCCCCTTTGCCGGATTACTGCTTTGAGAGATACTCGTTTATCTTCTCGACAAGCTCGTCCGCATCGGTTCCGTGAACTGCGCATGCTTCCTCAATCGACTCGCCGCGCGATGCTGGGCAGCCGAGACAGTGCATGCCTATCTCAAAAAAGAACTGTGCCGTTCCTCTGTCAAAATCGAGAATATCTCCGATGATCGACTCGCGTGTTACCTGCATTTGTTTTTCCTCCTTTGTATTTTGACTGCATTTTGACTACATTTCGTCATTATATTTATACCATACTCTCATCCGAAAGTCAAGATATTTTTCGGTTCTTTTCTTATTTCCGTGAAAAGTTAAAATATCAAGCAAATAGCGAAG
>JBJDZM010000109.1:0-23831 GCA_051867975.1 Eubacteriales bacterium
CCGTTAGAGGAAACTACGTCGGAAACGAGACGGATGGCATAGGGGAATTCCTCCTCCGTGGGAAGAACGGGAACGAGCGAACGCTCCGCGAGCGCACCGTGACCGATCTCACGGCGTCCGGGAGAACGGACTGCCTTAGCTTCACCTGTGGAGAAACCGGGCATGTTGTAGTGGTGCATATATCTCTTGCTTGTCTCGGAGTCGATACCGTCAAGCATCTGTGCTTCGGAGAGAGTACCGAGAGTCGCAACCGTGAGGACCTGAGTCTGACCTCTTGTGAAGAGACCCGAGCCGTGTGCGCGGGGGAGAATGTCGACCTCTGCGGAGAGGGGACGGATCTGGTTCATGCTTCTTCCGTCGACACGCTTTTTGTCCTGGAGCAACCAGCGGCGGACTATCTTCTTCTGAATTTTGTAAACAAGCTCTTCCATCATAGTGGGAAGCTCGGGATATTCCTCGGAGAACTTCTCAAGGATAGCGTCCTTTACGGGAACCATTCTTGCGTCTCTTACATTCTTGTCGTCTGTATCAAGAGCGTTCATGACATCCGCTTCGCAGAAAGCGAAGATCTTGTCGAACATGTCGTGGTCAAGCTCGCAGGAGGGATAGTCGAACTTGGGCTTGCCTATCTCGTCAACGATTGCGTTGATGAAACCGAGAAGCTCCTTTATCTCCTTATGAGCGAGCATGATTGCGTCGTACATGACCTTATCGTCTACCTCGTTAGCGCCTGCCTCGATCATAACGACCTTTTCCATGGAAGCGGCAACCGTGAGCTGGAGGTCTGATACCTTCTGCTGTTCGGTCGTGGGGTTGACGATGTATTCGCCGTTAATAAGACCGATGTGGAGACCGCCGATAGGTCCGTTCCACGGGATATCGGAGATAGCGAGAGCGGTTGACGCACCTATCATAGCCGCAACCTCGGGAGCGCAATCGGGGTCAACGCTCATGACTGTGAGTGTGAGGGCGACGTCGTTGCGGAGGTCCTTCGGAAAGAGGGGTCTTATGGGGCGGTCGATGACACGGCTTGTGAGAATTGCCTTTTCGCTGGGCTTTCCTTCTCTCTTGAGATATCCGCCGGGAATCTTACCTGCGGCGTACATTCTCTCGTCGAAGTCGACCGAGAGGGGAAGGAAGTCGATACCGTCACGGGGCTTTTCCGATGCGGTAGCGCAGCAGAGAACTGCGGTCTCGCCGTAGCGAATGAGGACAGAACCGTTTGCAAGTCCTGCCATTTTACCTGTCTCGATAACGAGCGGTCTGCCTGCAAGTGTGTACTTGAAGGTCTTGAAATTCTTGAACTCCATCTTGGAGCTTACGATTGTTGTGGACATTTTTGTTCCTCCGTTTTTTTATATTTACACCGGAGCTTTAGAACTTAAAGAAGGACGCGAAAGGGAATCATTCGTGTCTTTTTTTAAGTGCTAAATTCTCCGTGTGCATAAATTTTTTTGTTTTTCCTCTGCGTACAGACAGGAAGAAGCGGAGTGACAGCATTGTGATGCCACTCCGTTTCTTTTGACAGTTATTACTTTCTCAGACCGAGCTTCTCAACGATGGCTCTGTATCTTTCGATGTCAACCTTCTGAAGGTAGTTGAGAAGGTTTCTTCTGTGACCGACCATCTTAAAAAGACCACGGCGGCTGTGATTGTCCTTGTGGTTGCCCTTAAGGTGTTCGGTGAGGTTAGCTATTCTGTAAGTAAGGATAGCGATCTGAACCTCGGGAGAACCTGTGTCACCCTCATGAGTTGCGTACTGTTCGATGATTGCCTGCTTTTCTTGTGCTGTCATTTTCGTATTCACCTTTCGAAAATAAAATATTTTTGCAAAATACGTTCGTCAGAGCCGCCGAGAGGGTGAAATTCACGCTTTCGGTTATCTCCCGCGGAGCAGTGCAGGGTGCAACCGTTACGCATGATGGGAGTTTTACGGGCGTGACGTTCGGCAGACCAAACCTTTTTCGTTCAGGTCAGCCATAGTCTCGTGAAGCCTTGCCGCCGTTATGCAGAGTAAATTATAACACAATAAAAAGGTTTTGTAAAGGGTTTTTTGAAAAAATTTACCGATTTGCGGGAATTTTTTTATTTTTTTTCTTCTTAAATATATTTGACAGAGTTCCCGAAAGTGTATAGACACCCGAGATGACAAGCATTACACCGAAAATTCTTTTGAGCATGAGTGAATCGATGCGCGTTCCGATATAGGTCCCCAAGATCGTGCCGACACAAGCACATGCGGCGAGAAAAAGCACGAATCTGAGCTTGACGCGTCCTTTTATGAGGTGAACCGCAAAAGCGGCACTTGCCGAGAAGACGAAAAAGAGCAGATTGAGTCCTCGGGCGGTCTCGGCGTCTATTCCTTCAAACATAGTGAGCCAGATCACAAGCAACCCTCCGCTTCCGACACCGAGACCGGATAGGACGGCAATAAGTGCCGCCATAGCCGCCCCCCCGAGCTTTGAGAAAAATCTATCCATTCGGAAACTCCTTCAAAAACAGTTTTACACATGTAATTTTACCTTTTACCGCAAGGCTGTCCCGTATATTCATCAGGCGGTTATCATTCGGTATCCCGACCATATGACAAGCAGTGCGAAGACCGTTTTTATCCAGCCCACCTTGATTTTCGGCAAGATCATACTGCCGATAAGTCCGCCTATGACCGCAGGGATCGCAAGCAGGGAAAAACCCTGTACGCCGAGCATTCCGCGTGCCGAGTAGATAAGACATGACAGCGCACAGCCGGGTATCATTGCCGCCTGCGAATTGACGTAAATATTCCTCTTGTCTTCAAAATCATCCGAAAACAGCTTTGCGAGTGCAAGTGACAGAATTATCCCTCCGCCTGCGCCTATCATTGAGTTGCAGAGTCCTGCGGCGGTGGCGCAGAGCGAGATTATTGTGGTTTTGTATGATTGCTTCATAACGCGCCCTCTTTGTATAAACGAAAAATGCAAAAAATGCTTCAATTGCTCTTTACAAGTTAAAGAAAATCTGTTATAATATTATATATCTGCGTGTAACTGTCCGAACTGTTAAAAATAGTTTGCGCAAAAAAGGACGGAAAATTCACTTAAATGTAAAAACATAGACTTGGAGAAGATAAAATGCCGGAAAAGAAAAAAACCTACGTTAAAAACGGGAAATCGACAGCGAAAAAGAAGGAGACGAAAAAGGACGGCGACCAAAAGCCCTCGTTTGCCTATCAGCTCATACCGTATATCGTTGCGGTCGTGGCGCTGTTTTTACTTATTTGCTTTATTTCAAACGCTGTCTGCAACCCCGGGAATAAGCTTGCGGATGAGGGCAGAGAGGGCGAGCATGCGCTGGGTATCGTCGGATTTTGGATATGTCAGATAATGTTCGGCGTTTTCGGCCCTGCCGCTTACGTCATTCCGATAATAATGGCGTGCTTCGTCATTTTCTGGAGAAATTATAACCGACGCGATTTCGTTGCGATAAATGCGATAATTGCCGTGCTTACTGCTGTTGTCTTGTCGTCGCTTATTCATACGTTTATGCACATGGGCGGAGGAGTTGAGGCGTTTTCAAGTGATATCGGAGACCTGTTTGAGGGCGGTGCGGCATCGAACGGCGGCGGAGTCGTCGGCGGAATACTCGCGTTTGCGCTTACCGCAATCTTCAATATTGGCGGAACGATTTTCGTGCTTATTGCAGTCCTCATTCCCATGGTGATGTTCCTTGTAGGAACGACACCCGTTGAGGTGGTTACGTTTATCGCAGGCAAGGTCAAGGTCGCAATGGCGGCAGGTGCCGAAAAGAGAAAAGAGAAAAAAGAAGAAGAGGCACTTGACGAAAAAGAGCGGCGCGAGGAAGAGCGCGCCGAGAGAGCGGCACGCCGAGAAGAGGAACGAGCGCAGAGAGTCGCGGAGCGCGAGGCGGCAAAAGCCGAGCGAGAGGCTCAAAAAAATGCGGCGAGCCAAGCAAAGGGACAAAATGCAGACGCGGACTGCGAGGATGAGGCACAATCCGATGAAGCCTTCACCCCGCCCGAGGAGCTTGTCAAGAAGACACCCGATACAGGCAAATGCAAGATAAGCATCAACAACCCCGAGGACGAGGGCGAGGAGAAGATAAAGTTTTCCGCCTTTACGGTTGACGAGATGCGCCGTTTGGATGATTTGAAATCGGAAACAAGCGGTGGCAGTGATACCGACATTGATGCCGACGACGATATTGACGAGGACGAGAGAGGTGCTGAGGCAGTTTTTGCCGACGGTGACAGCGATGACGGCACAGACACAGTCGTTTTCACAGACCCGATGGACAGCGGAAGGCGAGATCGCGGTCATTCAAAGGTAGACGACCTTGTAAGCGAGAGATTTGACGAAAACAATTTTGAGGTCGACGAGGAGACCGGAGAGGTCTTTACGCCTCTCGTTCAGGACAAGGGATTTAAGAGTGCCGACGAATACCGCGCGGCGAACGAAAAAAAGGACGAGTATTTTATCGGCGAGATGCCCGAGCCCGAGCCCATCCCCGAGTACGTTTTCCCGCCCGTTGACCTTCTTGAGCCGGGAACGTCCCGTTATTCGACCTCACAAGAGGAGATTGAGAAAAATGCTGAGCTGCTCCGAGGAGTGCTTCGTGACTTCAAGATAAACGTAAACGAGATAACCTGCTCGTGCGGTCCGACTATTACGAGATACGAAGTAAAGCCTGAGGCGGGTGTCAGAGTACGCCAGATAGCGAATCTTGTTGACGATATTTCCTACGGGCTTGCAAAATCGGGCATACGTATTGAGGCTCCCATTCCGGGCAAGGCGGCGGTCGGAATCGAGGTTCCGAACGACAAGAGCGTTCCCGTAAAGCTCCGCACGCTAATTGAGACTCCCGATTTCATCAATCACAAGAGCAAGCTTGCGGCGTGTCTCGGCGCGGACGTTTCGGGTAAGCCGGTCGTATTTGACATCGAAAAAATGCCGCACCTATTGGTTGCGGGTACTACGGGTTCGGGTAAATCGGTATGCATCAACTCCATAATC
The DNA here is from genome assembly GCA_051867975.1 of Eubacteriales bacterium. Classification (GTDB taxonomy): domain Bacteria; phylum Bacillota; class Clostridia; order Oscillospirales; family CAG-272; genus SVTX01. The sequence goes on from JBJDZM010000109.1 coordinate 5,010, forward strand.
ATGAGCATCCTTTACCATGCAAAGCCCGAAGAGGTAAAACTCCTTCTCATTGACCCGAAGAAGGTCGAATTCAAGATATACCGTGACATTCCCCACCTTTGCTGCCGCATAATCAGCGACCCGAAGAAGGCGGCAGGCGCGCTCAACTCCGCGGTCAACGAAATGGAGAAGAGATTTGAGCTTATCGAAGAGGTCGGAGTCAGAAATATCACGGGCTACAACGAGGCAACGAAGAATGACCCCGATAAGCCCTATATGCCGAGAATGGTAATTATCATAGACGAGTTTGCTGACCTTATGATGACTGCAAAGGACGAGGTCGAGACGGCGGTCGTCCGTATCGCTCAGAAGGCGAGAGCGGCGGGAATACACCTCATCGTCGGAACACAGCGTCCGTCGGTCGACGTAATTACGGGTCTTATCAAGGCAAACATCCCCTCGCGTATCGCGTTTACCGTTATGTCGGGTGTTGATTCGAGAACCATTCTCGACACCGTCGGCGCGGAAAAGCTTTGCGGACGCGGTGACATGCTCTACGCTCCCGTCGGCGCGCAGAAGCCCCAGAGAGTTCAGGGTGCGTTCGTGTCCGACGAAGAGGTCGAGGCAGTCGTTACCTACGTTAAAGAAAAGAATGCTCCCGTGCGTTACGACCGTGAATTTGAGGCGTCAATTGACAACGAGGCGGCTAAGTGCGGCAACGCTCCCGAGAAGAGCGGGGAGAGCTTTGGCGGCGGCGCGTCGGGCGGCGACGAGGACTCAAAGCTTTGGGACGCGGTTGAGCTTGCCATCGATGCCGGAAAGATCTCAACGTCGCTCCTTCAGAGAAGACTTGAGGTCGGTTACGGCAGGGCGGCGAAGATAATCGACCGGATGGAAGAGATGGGATTTGTCTCGGCTCCCGACGGCAACAAGCCGAGAAAGATATTGATTACAAAAGAAGAGCTTGAGGAAAGAAGACTCAGCGAAGAATAATTTATTCCGATTGAGAATGACTTTTCTCGGTCTTATGCCTTTGAGGAGGAAAAATGTATCCGTATCCTGTTTTTTTAGGGCTTACAATATATGATATCTGTCTTTGCGTGGGTATTGTGATCTGCTTTTTGCTCTTCGGCTTTCTTGCCGACAGGCATAAAGTCAGGCGCAAGATACAGAATTTTACGCTTCTGTGCGGAGTTGCGGCGGTAGTATTGGGCTACGGCTCGGCGGTGCTTTTTCAGGCGTTGTATAATATCAAAACGCTTGGCAAATTCGTCATTGACGAGAATACCGGCGCGACCTTTTACGGCGGACTTATCGGCGGAGTTGCGGTCTTTTTGGCACTTTATTTCGGCGTGGGCTACTTTAAATTTGAAGATAAGTCGCACGCTGCCGTATTCTTTGATATTGCGGAGAGTGCGGTTCCGGGTATCGCTCTTGCGCACTCTGTCGGACGGCTTGGCTGCTTGAGCGCAGGGTGCTGTCACGGGGCGTTGACAAACGCGTGGTACGGCATAGAGATGCACGGAAATATGGGATATGCAAAGTACGTTCCGACACAGCTTTTTGAGGCGGTGTTCCTGCTCTTTTTGTTCGGATTTTTGCTTATAAGAAGTCTTGATAAAAAAGGCTATTGTCTGCCGATATACCTCAGTGTTTACGCCGTTTGGAGATTTTTGATAGAGTATGTCCGCGCCGATTACCGCGGAGACACGTTTATCGATGTGCTGACTCCTTCCCAGCTTATTTCAATCATTCTTTTCGCGGTTGGCGTGGGTGTATTTTTCCTTGAACGGTATCTGAGAAAGCGTATTATAAATCCAAAGACGAGTGCCGAGGAGCCGGGCGATGAAACTAAATAAAAGAAGCGTTTGCATGTCCGTAGCACTCGGGGCGATAATCTTGCTTGTATTGTGTGAGCTTTTCCGTTTTTCAAGCCTTTTCGGAGCCGAGGAAGGCTCAAGGCTTGCAATATCTCTTGACATGATGATAACGAGGTTTTTGGGCGGTGTTGCGTTTCTCGCTATGCTTATAAATCTCGAATACAAAGTGTTAAACCCGATAAGAAAGCCGTTTTTAAAGTCGATACTGTTCGCTTTGCCTGCCTTTTTGATTGCGATAAACAATTTTCCGTTTTCGGCGGTCTTTGGGGGACACGCGAAGATAACGGAGAGCGGCGGAATGGTTTTGTTGCTCTTTTTCGAGTGCATGATGGTCGGTTTTTTTGAGGAAACGGCGTTCCGCGGAGTAGTCTTTCTCGGAATTTTGCGAAAATACCCTCAAAACAGGCTTTGGGCGTTTGCGTCTGTCGCAATATCGAGCGCGGTCTTCGGACTCGTTCACCTTGTAAACCTTTTTACAAGCTCGCCTGTGGCAGTCCTTATGCAGATAGGATATTCTGCGCTTATCGGTGCGATGTGCGCCGTGGTGCTTATGAAAACTGCGAATATATGGCTTTGCGTCCTGATTCACGGACTTTACAATTTCTGCGGAGCGGTAATTCCGAGACTCGGCGAGGGAGAGATCTGGGACACGTTCACGATAGTGCTGACGGTTATCGTCTCACTCTTGGTCGCGGCATATATGATTGCGGTTTTCGTAAAGGGTAAAATGCCGCTTATAAATGATATTTACGGAATAGATCAGACCGAGTCGGCTGATTAAAATATAGTAATATAAAGGAGAAAGGTTATGGCTATCGATAAAAAAGCTACATTTAAAATGACGTGCGGACTCTTCGCACTTTTTACCAATGACGGAGTAAAAGACAACGCTTGCATTGTCAACACCGTGCTTCAGGTGACGAGCGAGCCGCTTCGGTTTATCGTTTGTGTAAACAAGAACAATTATTCCTGCGAGATCGTCAGAAAGACGGGAATAATGAACGTTTCCTCGCTTGATGAGAGTTCAAAATTTGAGCTTTATCAGAGGTTCGGATTTTTCAGTGGACGCGAGGTCGACAAGCTGGCGGCGTTTGACGGCGTTGCGACGAGTGAAAACGGCTTGAAGTATCTCACCGAGCAGTCGAACGCGTTTCTCTCGCTCAAGGTCGAGAGTGAGACCGAGTTTGAGACTCACATACTCTTTACTTGCACGGTGACAGAGGCACAGGTGCTGGCGAATACCCAAAGCGCGACCTACGCATACTATCACGCAAACATCAAGCCGAAGGTTGCGAGTGGTGCGGCTTCGCCCGAAAAGAAAATTGTCGGTTGGGTATGCAAGATATGCAACTACGTTTACGAGGGTGCGGAGCTTCCGAAAGATTTCACGTGTCCGCTTTGCAAGCATCCCGCATCGGATTTTGAGCCTATTTACGGCTGACAATTCGGGGCTGTCGGATTCTCTCTGTTGTCTTTAACGGAGAAAAAGCAATCACAAAAACAAATTATCCCTTTGTGGATACAATGCAGAGGCATTTTATTGCGATGCTTGCCATGTTGTTATAGCAAAACCCGAAAGATAATTTCAGGTTTGTCGGTGAGATGAAAACGAATAGAAAAAGGGGCTGTCTCAAATGCTTTTTTTACATTGAGACAGCCTATTCCTTTTTGGCACACTATTACAAAATAGATCCGCACTTCAATTTTTTTTGAAATCGATCCGTATTTTGTTCCGGGGATATATCCCACAGAAGGGCGTTGTCAGAACAGTATGTCAGCGTATTACCTTGGCTCCGAATGGAAACAGTGCCAACTTCATCAATTTAAACGACTGAATACCGCGCGGGATACCAATGATGATGATACAGTTGACTATGCCAAATGCCAGATATCCAATCGACATTTCCCAGCCGATGAGCATACCCCAAATTACATTGGCGACGGGATGCTTTGCAACATTCCATATCACCTTTTTACCGGAAGGGAAAAAAGACAGCCCTGCCATCTTGAAGCATTGCTTGCCGAATGGGATTCCGATTATGGTGATGCAAAAGAGAACGCCGAGGATCGACCACGCGAGTCCCATCCACAAACCGCCTAACAAAAACCAGATGATATTACCGAGCAAACGCATATGAACCTCCGTTGTTTTTCTGCAAATGATATGCCAAAATTTTTCCTATTCTTTTCTTTCTGTTTTATAATTCATTTTTCTTGTTGAGATACATTCCGCCGAGCACGAACACGGGGATATAGCACAGTGAAGCGATAAGGCAGGTCGTTATTCTTCCTCCGCTTACAGAGAGCGTTGAAAGGTCGGTCATAAAAGACGATAGCCAAATGCTTGTGAGCGTGAAATTATCAATCTTCAAGAACGAATCCGCAAGACCGAGTACCATGCTGACGAGCATGGGTGCGACGATCGTTCCTGCAATTGAAGAACCGTTCTTGCGAAGTACCGAAGAAATGGCAAAGAACAGTGCCACGTTCGCCATACAGGCGATATACTGCGCTCCGACAAGCCCGAGGAATCGGAAATCTCCCAAACCTCCGATGCCAAAGAAGTAACTGCCGAGGGCGAAAGCGGCAAGCTCGACCACGACAAACATGACCGTGGTACTGAGCCATACCGATACGAGCTTTGCAAAATACACGCTATTTCTCGAATACCCTCTTGCAAATATCGTCTTGACCGTTTGCTGCTCGTAATCATCGCATACGGTCAATGCCGTGAAAATTCCCACTATCAGAAGAAAGGAGCAATTTCCGACGGCAGTTACCAAATTGTCAATGCCCGACACGGTAGGCTGACCTGCCGCATCCGGATTTCCGTTCAGCAGCACGTTCATTGTCAATGCGGAAAGAAAGAGCAACGCAACCATCACGAGCGTGCAGACATAAAAGCTTTTTTGCCTTTTCAGTTTTCTGAATTCCAATTTCAATAAGTTACCCATAATCATTTACCCAACCTTTCAATGAAGAAATCTTCAAAGCCGATATTTTCGTTTTTCAGTTCATAGACCTTTACACCACCCTGAACAAGCTCTTCGTTAATAACGGAGGAGTCCTCAATCGGCGTGAAAAGCCTGATTATTTCATCTTCCCGTTCCATTTCAAGGTTGGGAAACTTTTTATTCAAAAACAGTATTGCCATGGGCGCATTGTCAACGGCTATGCGCAGACAGGTGCGGCACTTCGTTTCAAGCTCCGTAGACGTGATCTCCTCAACAAGCACTCCGCCCGAAACGATACCGTAATTGGTAGCAATCTTCCCGAGTTCGTCAAGCAGGTGGCTTGAAATAATGAACGTTACTCCCGACTTGTTCAATTCGATAATAATATCCCGTATTTCCTTAATGCCGGCAGGGTCAAGACCGTTTATAGGCTCGTCGAGAATCAACACCTCGGGGTTGCCGAGCAACGCAATGGCAATGCCGAGTCTCTGCCGCATGCCGAGGGAAAACTCTCCCGCCTTCTTCGCTCCCGTATTTCCGAGACCTACAAGCGATAACAGCCTGCGGATTTCGTCGTCCGACGTAGGCGCGAGAAGGGCAAACCGCTTCATATTTTCAAACGCCGTTTCATTCTTGTAGATTGCCGGGGCTTCGATCAGCGAGCCGATCTTTCTCCTTGCACTCTCAAGGTCATTTGTGCCGAGCAGAGACATTTCGCCCGAATCGGGTGTCGTCAAACCGAGCAACAGCTTCATAAGGCTTGTCTTGCCTGCGCCGTTCTTGCCGATCAAACCGTAAATATCGCCCTTTTTGACGTGTAGCGACATACAGTTTACGGCAATCTTGTCGCCGTATCTTTTTGTCAGCGATTTTGTTTCAACAATGTAATTCATTCATGTTTCTCCTCTTTTCAAACCGTATTATGATTTTATTGTGGTTTTCCTGTGATTTTTCCTTCATGCCTATTGACATTTCCGAAAATGATCGGTATCATATATATGTGGCACACATGTGACATGTTTAAGTATGGCGCAATTGTACCATATAAAAGAACACATGTCAATAGGCTATTTGCGTTGAGGAACATAAGAGCGTTTTTGTTCCACATTGCCAAGGAGGAAGAAACCCTAATGAATAAAAAACAGGAAACAAACGCATTTGTAAAAGAATGTATTACCGCTGCGCTTCTGCAGATGATGGAAAAACAGAATATTGATGATATTTCCATTGTTGATTTGATAAAAAAAGCAGGTGTTTCCAGAAATTCTTTTTACCGAAACTTTGAGAGCAAAAAAGATATTTTGAAAAAGCATCTTATAATACTGATTCAGGAATGGGGCAGAGAGTTTGAAGAACGCGGCGACCCCACCTACTTTTCCGAAAGCCTTTTGAAGCATTATTATAAATATAAAGACTTTTATCTTCTGCTCTATCGGCAGGGGTTGTCCGATATGATTTATGAAACAATACGGGCAGCCTGTAAACTTGATGAGGCGCAGAATAACGTTCAACGGTACTTTTTGTCTATGATAGCAGGGATGATTTGGGGCTGGGTCGATGAATGGATGCGAAAAGGAATGCCCGAATCTCCGGAAGAGATTGCTTTGCTTACATCGCACTTAAACAAGGAGCAACAGAAATAAAGCTTAATCAATGCTGATTCTTTTCTTGTACTCTATGCGAGCGATGCAAGAAAGGTCATAATCACTTTGATGTTTGATACCCAAATGCATGGGAGCGCCCCACCGGCTGTCTTCGTTTATCCGGAAGATTTTTTCGCGATATCTGTTGGTTACCCCAACATTTATTATAGAACCCTCTTTTTATCCTCCTCTCTTTTGAAAGAGAGGAATTTTTTTGTTCCCTCGTTAATATAATGCAACAGAGAGGAGCGGAGGAATGCAAACGATAAATGTTACAAGACAGGCGCAAAGCGGCGAAAAACTGCCCGACGTTGTCATGAGGGCCTTGCCGTACAGGCTTTCCGAGGAGATAAGAAAATCAAACTATTCCTTTATCGAGGAGATAAGAATGAGGGCGGGGCGGCGTTGCTCGCTCGTCGTGTCGGGAAGAAATATCATGCTCCAAACCGTGCTTGACCGAAAAGAGGTCGGGGATATACTTGAGGGAATGTGTCAAGGCTCGCTTTACGCCTTCAGCGACACGATAAATCAAGGCTATATCTCACTGCCCGACGGTGTTCGCGTGGGAGTTTGCGGACGCGCGGGCTGTGAAGGTGAGCGGATAATCGGAATATACGAGGTTACCTCACTGTCGGTGAGGATACCGCACAGGAGCCGTCCCGTCGGAGAGGAGATATGCAGACTTTTGCACAGCTTCAAGCGGACAAGCGGTGTCCTTATCTACTCTCCGCCCGGTGTCGGAAAAACGACGCTTTTGCGCTCGGTCGCCGCTCTGTTGGCATCGGGCAGGTGGGACGGCGGTCACGAGCCGCTCCGCACTGTCGTCATTGACACTCGGGGAGAGCTTGCATTTGCGGGCGAGGGGAGAGACCTTTGCCTTGACGTGCTTTCGGGATATCCGAGACGGAAGGGAATTGAGATTGCGACAAGGTGCCTTAACGCCGAGGTCATAATCTGCGATGAGATAGGCGACTACGAGGAGGCAATGTCGCTCGTCGCCTCGCACAACTGCGGCGTTCCGCTTATTGCAAGCGCGCATGCCGGAAGCGTTGAGCAGTTGCTCTCCCGCACGGGGCTGAGACTTTTGCACGAGGCAAAGATCTTCGGGGCGTATGCAGGCATTGAGCGAGACGGCAGGGGCGGATTTAAATACAATTTCACGATGCATTCGTCCGATTTGTAATATGGTAACGGTAAAACTTATCGGTAGTCTGTTCTTCGCCGTATCGGGCGTGATAATGGCGATATCATACAGCCGTTTTCAAGAGCGCAAGCTGACGACTATTGACGGATTTATGTCACTTCTGTTTTACATCAAGGGGCAGATAGACTGCTTCGCGCGCCCGCGCTCGGACATACTCTCGTCCCTGCCGGGGGAGGTATTTTGCGCGTGCAACTGCAAGGAGGGCGCGGAAACGCTTGAAGAGATGGTGGATGCGAGCCGAATCTATCTTGACGACGAACCCCTGCGACTTTTGTCCTCATTCGCATCGGAGTTCGGCAGCACGTTCAGGGACGAACAGCTCCGCAGATGCGATTACTATATCTCCGCGCTCGGAGAGGAGAGGCGCAGAGTTTTTGCCTCGGTGAAGTCAAAAAGCCGAGTTGGCGGTGCGCTCTGGATATGCGCATGCATCGGAATAATTATCTTAATATGGTAATCTCAAGACGTATTTATTGAATAAGGAAATGGGAAAGGGAAGGACGGAGCGATGGACATAGGAATAATTTTGAAGGTCGCGGGGGTCGGAATACTCGTCTCTGCGGCGACACAGATACTTTCAAAATCGGGCAGGGACGAGCAGGCGATGCTTGTCACGATATCGGGAATAATCGTCGTGCTTATTATGCTTGTGGGCGAGATAGAAAAGCTTTTTGAGCTTGTCTGCTCGGTGTTCGGATTCTGATGAGCGACTATCTGTTCAAAATCTTCGGAGGGGCGATACTCTGCGTTTTCATTATAATCATACTTAAAAAAGAAAGCCCCGACAGTGCCGTGACGATGCGGATGGCGGCAGGAGTCATTCTCGCTATGTCTTGCGTGCTTGCGATGACACCGATCATTGAATATGTATCCGAGCTTGGTGAGAGCTTTGAGGTCGGCGAAGGCTTTTCGGATGCAGTCGGGGTGCTTTTGAAGGCACTTGGGATTTCTATTTTAACGCATATTTGCGCGACGGTTTGTCGCGATTCGGGCGAGGGTAATATTGCTTACTACGTCGAGTTTGGCGGCAAAATCGAGATAATACTCTTGTCGCTGCCTCTGCTTCGGGAGCTTACTGACACCGCACTTGAATTGTTAAAAATGAGTTAGAAAAATGAGCAAAAAAGATTTTTTTAAAAAAAGAGGAATCAGACTTTTACTTTTCGGAATATTTGTCTTCGCCGCCGCCTTTTTTCTCGGTTCATTATCGGTTTGTGCCGAGGGGGATGAGGACGAGACACTTCCACCCGAATATTCGGATTTTCTGGATTCGATTGACGGCTCGGTTGCGGACAGGCTTCCGGACGGCGTGTTTTCGGACGATGCAGAGAAAATAGAGGAGGCGGCAAGCGAGCTTGTGAAGCCTGCAAAGCTTTTGTCGCTCATGCTTGACTCTCTCGGCGCGGGAGTACACAAGGCTCTGCCTTCGCTGGCGCTTGTACTCGGGATAGTGATACTTTCGGCAATAATTTCCGCGTTTGCATCAAGCTCGGGCGGAATGTCACGCACGGTCGAGAATTGCACGCGTCTTTGCACGTTTTCTGCAATCGCAGGCATGGCGGTAGGGTGTGTCGAGTCGCTGAGCCTTTATTTTGAAAGACTTTTCACGGCAGTCGCCGCCTTCGTTCCCCTGTCGGGTGTGCTGTACGCCATGGGCGGAAATCTGACGGCGGCATCGTCGGGCACGGCTTCGCTTGGAATAACACTTGCGGTGTGTCAATTTTTTTGCACGAAAACGGTCATACCCGTATTCTGCATCTGTCTGTGTCTCACACTTCTCTCGGTCTTCGACGGTCAGGGCGCGTCTGCGGGCGGCGCGGTGAGCGGAACGATAAAGAAATGGTACACGACCTCGCTTGCCTTCGTCATGATGATACTGACCTGCTCGCTTTCCGCAAGCACGCTTCTGTCGGTGAAAGCCGACAACATGGCTATGCGAGGGGCAAAGTTTGCGGTATCGAGCTTTATTCCCGTCTCGGGAGGCACGGTTTCCTCTACGCTTGGGACACTTGCGGCATCGGTCGAGCTTTTGAGAGGCTCGGTTGGAGTCATAGGAATCGTGCTGATAATTCTGATGCTTATTCCGACGGTCGTTGAGCTTGCACTGATGCGTGCCGTATTTGCGATAGGGGGATTTTGCGCGTCCACGCTTGGATGCCCGGGTGAGGCGAGACTGCTATCCGAGATCGATTCGCTGTACGGCTATCTTGAGGGCATAGCGGCACTTTCCGCGGCAGTATTTATAATTGCATTTGGTATTTTTGCCGCAATTGCCACGCCTTTCGGGTGAAAATGGAGAAAAACATTCTTGAAAATGCAAAAAATAAACCGCAAGTGGTGAATGTTTAAAAAATAGAAGGAGAGGAAATGATAAAGGGATATATTCTGTCTGTTATGTGCATATCAATTATCGGTTCTCTCATATCAATGCTCTCGCCCGAGGGAGAGGGTGGGGGAATAGGAAAAAATACAAGGCTTATATTTGGGCTGTGTGTCGTATTGGTGTGCATAAATCCGATAAAAGACATTGCCTTGCAGATAAAAGACCTTGAATTTGACTCCGCTTTCGAGCTTCCCGACGGTGAGGGCGACAGATATGATGAGATATTCGATTCATCATACTCCTCAGCGGAAATAGAAAACCTGAAGGTCGGTATCAAACAGATGCTTCATGACAGATTTAACATTGACAGCACGGAATGTTCGGTCTTGGTGAAGGTCACCTCGGCAGGCGAAGGGAAAAGCAGGCTTGAACACATTTTTATTACACTTTACGGCTCGGCAATTTTCAAAAACACCGATGAAATAGAGGATTATTTCGGCAAAATATTCGGTTGTGAAGTTATAACGGCGATTGGATGAAACAGGAGAAAAACAATATGGCACAAAATGATGAATTACGCGACGTGATGGGGACTGTCGCGCATATGAAAAAAAAGGGTACGCTCAAATTTCTTTTGATTGCGCTGGCGATAGGAGCTCTGCTTTTAATCCTCGGAAGCTTTGTTCTTCCGAATGTTGATAAGCCGGAGAAGGACGATACCGACTCTGACGGTGTCAAGCTTATCGGATTTTTTGAATACAAGGACATGCTCGAAAAAGAGATCGAGTCGTTATGTCTCGGAGTCGCGGGGGTAGAGCGTGTCGACGCGGTGGTCTTTTTTTGCGATGTCGGCGGCAGTATTTATGCTCAGAACACGCAGTCGGGAAATTCAAATAGCGAAAAGAGCGAATACGTAATCATCGGGAGCGGCTCAAACGCCCATGCGCTCTATCTCGGCGAGAGCCTTCCGAAGCTTTCGGGAATAGGTATCGTCTGCGACACGGGCGGAGACAGCCTCAAGCGAAACGAGCTTTTGGTCCTGCTCTCGTCAGCCTACGGTCTGCCTATGACGAGAATATATGTCAGCGAGGCAGGCGCATCATAAATATTTTATTTTTGCCTGTCCCGAAGGTATAATAAGACGGACGGTAAAATATATTGTATCGTAAACAAAATTACATAACACGGAGGATACGCAGGTATGTCTATCAAAGAAAAACTTAAACCTATCAAGGACTTTTTCATGAAATCAGGCAAGAAAAATCTTATTATCGCATGTGCGGTAGTGCTTATCGGAGCGGCAGTATGGCTCAATTTCATTTTCTTCTCGGGCAAAAAGGATGATGGCTTTGATTACACGGGTAACAACGGCATGAGCGGTGAGCTTGACAACTCCAAAAATCCCACGAGCGGCAATACGAACGTAAGCACCGACACCGACAGCTATTTCACGACCGCGCAGGTCAGCCGTCAGAGAGCGAGAGACGAGGCTCTTGAAGTCCTCAACGCCGTGCTTGAAAACGCAAATGCCACCGAGCAGGTCAAGGCAGAGGCTGTTGCGGAGATAACGAAGATCTCTCTTGAGATGGAGCAGGAGGCTGATATCGAATCTCTCCTTATCTCAAAGGGCTTTGAAAAGTGCGTTGCCGTCATCAACGGCGAGACCGCAAGCATCGTCGTCAAATGCTCCGAAAGACTCACGCCTGCACAGCTGGCGCAGATAAACGCATCTGTATACGAGGTCGCAAGTATTGAGCCTGTAAATATCACGATAGTCGGAAGACAGTAAATATGCAAAAACCGAGAGCTGTTTGGTGAAGCTCTCGGTTTTTTGTCAGATATTTGCGAAAAAAGTGTGCATCCGAGAGACTTCGCGCATAGAATGTATCGAAGTAACATCAAGGAGGCATCACTGTTTATGCAAAATGAATTTTTTGCGGCGTCAAATTCGTCGCACGGATTTAAAAACTACTATCCCGAGGTCTTCGCGCCGTGCGACGTGCTTTACATAATCAAGGGCGGTCCCGGCACGGGTAAGAGTACATTTATGAAAAAATACGGACGGCTCGCCGAGTCGGAGGGTGCCAAGGTCGAGTATTATTACTGCTCGTCGGACCCGTCGTCTCTTGACGGCGTTTTGATATTCGGGCGTGAGCGCACCGTCGGAATCATTGACGGCACCGCACCTCACGTCAGCGAGCCTGAGCTGCCGGGTGTGCGCGAGGAGATAGTTAACCTCGGCGCATGCTGGGACGGGGAACTTTTGCGCAGACAAAAGAACGAGATCGTCGCTCTGTGTGAGCGGAAGAGTTCCGAGTACAAAAGTGCGTACAGATTTTTGCGCTCGGTAGGAAATTTGCGGGCGGTGAGCGACGGAATGGTGGAAGAGACTATCGATAGGGCAAAAATGCGGTCGGCAATCTCGCGCCTTATAAAGGATATTCCCATCGGTAAGGCGCAAATAAGAACGTCGATAGTCGATTCGGTCTCGATGAGCGGAAGAGTCAGATTTACAAGCTTTGAGGATAGCGCGGAAAAGCTTTATATCATAAGCGAATTTTACGGAGTAGGGGAGATGTTCCTCGACGAGCTTTACTCTTCGCTTGGAGAGCGCGAGGTAAAGCTGAGAGTATCCTTTGACCCGATCTGCCCCGAGCACGTTGACGGAATTCTTCTTGAAGGCGAAAAGATCGCATTTGTCACAGGCTCGGGACTTGAGGAAAAATACGAAATCGGCACTGCGCAAGAGGACGGCGAAGACATCGCCGATGAGGGACGCTCGGTTGAAGTCATTAATTCGAAACGCTTTGTGGACATGGAGAAATTACGCGAAATCCGCAACGAATTGCGTTACACCTTCCGTCTGGCGCAAAGCTCGCTTGACGGTGCGCTTCATTCACTGTCGAAGGCGAAGATTTATCATTTCCTGCTTGAAGATATTTACGGAAAGGCGATGGATTGGAAAAAACTTGAAAACATCAAGATCAACTTATAGTGAAAAATTTGGGCTGTCGCGTGCGACAGCCCAAATGAATTTATGAGTTATTATTTTTTAAACTGAGGTCCGAACGCTGCGCATGCGCGGTAGTCCTGACCTTCCTTGTCCATTCCAAATGCGTTCCATACTGCGGGACGGAAGATGTCCTCGTCGGGTACGTTATGCATGCAAACGGGGATGCGGAGCATCGAGCAGAGAGTGATAAGATCTGCGCCGATGTGTCCGTAGGAAATAGCACCGTGGTTTGCGCCCCAATTGTTCATTACGTCATACGCGGTCTTGAAGGGACTGCCTTCCTTGCCGTCGCAACGCGGTACGAACCATGTGCAAGGCCAGGTCGGATTCGTTCTCTCCATAAGAGCGTCCGAAACTTCGTCGGGAAGGTTAACAGACCAACCCTCTGCAATCTGGAGAACCGGACCGAGACCTTTTACGAGGTTGAGTCTTATCATAGTCATGGGCATCTCGGCACGAGTCGTGAAATGGCTGGAGAATCCGCCGCCGCGGAAGTTATCCTCGCCTGCCTCGCACCATACGGTGGCATCGGTCATCTTCTTGATGTCCTCGTCGGTGACTTCCCACCATCTCTTCATAACGGCGTTGCCGTTCTCGTCACGGCACTCACCGCAAGCATCAAGGCAAGCCGCACCGGAGTTGAGAAGGTGAATAATTCCTCCTGCCTCTGCCGCTTTTCCTTCAAACTCGTAGCCTGTGACTCTCTTCGTAGCCTCGGGCGACCAATATGTACGAACGTCCGCGAAGATCTGCGCGCGGTTTGTGAGCAATCTCATGAAGAGCATACCGAGACCGTTGAGAACGTCATTTTCGGTTGCAAGCGTGAACGGCTCACGTGCGCCCTCGTAGTCAAACGTAGAGGAGAGCAGAGCCTCGGGATAGTCGCAGTTCGGCCAGTGGTCTGTCCACTGTCTCTGTCCCTGGAATCCGCCTGCTATGGCGTTGTGACCCGATCTTTCTTCCTTAAACTGTTCGGGAAGCTTGTCGTTGCCCTTCATCAGATCCTTGATGATAAGGTACATCTTAACTGTGAATTCCCACTGCTTTTCCTTTTCCTCGGGAGTGAATTTGATGCGACGGGTCTCGCCCAGAAATTCAACAGACTCGGGGTTGTCGTCACGACCCTCTTTGCAGTGTTCCTTCGTCCAGGCAAGCGCGCGTCTGTATTCTTCCTCGTCGTAGATGCCTTCTTCCATACGGCGAAGTATCTCGACCTCGTCAACAGACTCAACTCTCATTCCGAGATAGTCCTCGATGAAATCCTGACTTATGATAGAGCCTGCAATTCCCATGCACTGAGAGCCTATCTGCAGGTACGACTTGCCTCTCATAGTTGCAACTGCGACAGCCGCACGACCGAAGCGGAGCAATTTTTCCTTGACGTCCTCGGGAATTTCGTTGACCATGTCAACGTCCTGGACCTCGTGTCCGTAGATTCCGAATGCAGGCAGACCCTTCTGCGCGTGACCTGCCAAAACCGCAGCAAGGTATACAGCTCCCGGACGCTCGGTGCCGTTAAAGCCCCAGACACCCTTGATCGTATTGGGATCCATGTCCATAGTCTCCGAGCCGTAGCACCAGCAGGGAGTGACAGACAGAGTGATGTCAACACCCTCACGTCTGAACTTGTCAGCGCAAGCCGCAGCCTCGGGAACACGTCCGATGCTTGTGTCTGCGATAACTACCTTTACGTGCTCACCGTTTGAGTAATAAAGGTTTTCTTCAAAAAGCTTCTTTGCCGCATTTGCAAGAGCCAAGGTCTGTGCTTCAAGGCTTTCACGAAGCTGCATGGGACCGCGTCTGCCGTCGATGCAGGGGCGAATGCCTATTACGGGATACGAACCGACGTATTCTGAGTTTGCCATAATTTTTCCTCCTAAAAAATTTTTTGTTTTTCAGCACATTTTCTTCTGTACCACTTGAATTATAATTCATTTTATGGTAAAATACTTGCACAATACAGTATTATTTTTGCACAATAGTAATATTTCGTCATTTTGGAGGCAAAAATGAGATTTTTGGAGTACAGAGAACAAAAGAAACACGGCTCGCAGTCCTTTCCGTTGCAATACTATTATGTTGACAAAATGCATCCGCAGTACACAATGCCCTTGCATTGGCATGACGAATTTGAGTTTATAAGGGTAAAGAAGGGAAGGCTCAGACTGTTTCTGAACAATGAGCCGCTTATAGGCGAGCCGGGTGCGGTGTTTTTTGTGTCGCCAGGCACACTGCACCGCGCGGAGCCGATTGACTGCATATATGAGTGCGCGGTTTTTGATGCAAAACTGATAACGGGATACAATGTGTCGAAAATGTCGCGATACATACGCCCGATTATTACGGGTGACGTTGAAATTGACGCGGTGTGTTCGTCCGCAAAGGACACGGTCGACGAACTTTTTTCTTCGATTTCGGTTGAAAGAGATTATTACGAGCTATACGCGGTCTCATTGCTTGTCAAGATATTTTATGAACTTTACAGCTCCGACTGCGTCAAGGAGAGCAGGAAGAAAAGCAAACTTTATACACACAGACGCGCGCAGATGATATTGCTTCTTGAAAAGATCGGGAAAGAATACACGGGAAAGATTTCTTTTTCCGAGCTTGCGGAAACGTCGGGGATAAACGAAAAATATTTTTTCAAGATCTTCAAAGAGTTTACGGGTCAGACTCCTACGGAATATATCAACTGTATGCGAGTTGACCGCGCGTGCCACGAGATGACGGTAAATGGGCTTAGCGTTACCGATGCGGCATACGAGGCAGGCTTTAACGAGCTTAGTTATTTTTCAAGAGTTTTCAAGCGCTATAAGGGCATGACCCCCGGCGAATACAAAAGACGAACTTGACGGTTTTGGTTAATATCAACAGTATTAGGTAAAACAATACCCTGCAAAATTGCTTCTGCAGGGTATTTTTCTGTTTAGTTTGCTTTGTGTTACATGGCAATTTGCCTTTTAACACATATTTCAAGGTTTAAATCAGCCTTTGATAGCTGCCTGTGTTGTGGCAAACAAAGGGAGGAAACTTTCGCCGTGTTCTGCCTTTTGCCCTCAATGCCTAATGTTTTCGGCGGTTTATCGGGTGAAAAGCGTAAATACCAATCAAACCCATCCTTGTGAGCAACGATTTTTTCAACGAATGCTCTTATAACATCTTCGGGAATATCCTCATTATCGGCTGGGTGTACTGATTGTTCTAAATAATATTTTAGAATCGTGATTTTTTCCGCATGGGTGGCATCTTCAACTTCCACTTCTTTTGGCTGCAAATCACTTAATTCTTTTTCAAGGATAGCGAGTCTGTTTTCAATTTCTTCCTTTTTCATTTTGAAAACTTCTCGTGTGATTTCTCCGTCTGCCCTCATCTCAATGAGGTTGTGCAAACGTTTATTTAGTTTTTCTTTTTCATCTTGTTTTTGTGTAATTATTTTTGAGTTATCTTCTTGTACTTCCACATCATCAATGTGTCTTTCTAACATTGATTCGGCTAATGCAAGAACTTGTGCGGTATCTTTTAAATACTCACGGAATATATGTTTCGCCATCATCTGAAACTTCCACCCTGCAATCATAGGAACTTCGCAAATACCTTCAAGGTCTAACCCTTTGTTTGTTCTCGTTCTGACCGTGCCAGTGCGAATAGAAGAATAGCATTGATAGCCATATTGTTTTTTATCTCCGTCTTTGTGCCAGACTTTACGATTGAATCTATGACCGCATTCACAGATAAGCAATTCAGTCCACACATCGCCAGGCTGTTTTTCGCCCCGTGTTCTGCGTTTACCGCTTTCATTATTGGGAAGAATTTTTCTTCTGCCTTCCATCATTTTTTGAACTCTTTCAAATTCTTCCTCTGTAACAATAGGCTCGTGAGAACCCTTTACTTTGGTTAATTCGATTTCTCCGAAATTACGGATTTTTCTTTGTTCCAAATAGTCAGGAGTGTATTCTTTATGATATGTGATTATACCACAATAAAATGTATTTTGCAAGATTTTTGAGATATTGCTTTCGTGCCAATTTGATTTTCCGGTGGAAGTCAATCTTCCGGCTTGTTCAAGTCTAAACTTGATAGCACGAATGCCGACACCATCAAGGTAATCATCGAAAATTATTCTAACTGTTTTTGCTTGTTCGGGATTGATGACAAGGTTTTTGCCAACCCTATCATATCCGAGTATGTTTCCGTTGCCGTAAAATACGCCATTATCCATAGACGTTTGCTGACCGCTTTTAACTCTAATAGAGGTTTTGCGGCTTTCGTCTTGGGCGAGTGTAGCCATAATAGTGAGGCGCAATTCGCCATCACCGTCAAATGTTTTAATATTATCGTTAATGAAGAATACCTCTACACCGTGTTTTTTAAGTGTTCTGGTGTATTCAAGAGTATCTACCGTATTTCGAGCAAATCTTGAAACTTCTCTCGTGAGAATCAAATCAAATTCTCCGTAATTAGCATCTTCAATCATCTGCATGAATTGAGGTCTTTTGTGGGCAGAAGTGCCGGTGATACCCTCATCAACGTACATTCTAATTACAGTCCATTCTGGGTGTTGTGCTAATATCGGTTTGTACCAATCTTTTTGATTCTCTAATGCTGATAATTGTGCCTCGTGTTCGGTTGATACACGAGCATAAACCACGACATTCCTTTTTCGAGCAGGGTTGTTTAAATCATAATACATATTTCCTACCTCGTTTTCCTCACTTTGTTATCAAGTATAACACTTAAAGGCGGAAATGTCAATAGAATCTCTATAATCCGCTAAAATATTTTTAAAAATGTGCTGTTTAATTTTGCCGGCTTTAAAAAGATGTTCGATAAGTTTTAATGCCGCAAAAGTTGTATTATATTCTTCTTTGGTTAATTTCTTCAATCTTTTCTCCTTATATCAAAACAAGAGCCATGTGTTAAGATGGCTCTTGGTAATTAGTAATTTATATAATAGGAATATACGTTTTCATCGGTTTTGTTTTTACGTTGAAAAGGACAATTCATTTCTTTGAAAATCCCTTTTAACAAGTAATAAAAAGTAAATTCTGCATTTGGAAAACCAAAATAATTGTTTAGAGACTTGCAAAATTCAACATTTGTATCATCTAATATTTCAATATATTTAGTGGTATTTGAATTATCGTAAAATATGATTCCACTGATTTTGCTACCATCTCTGACGATGTATGTTCCAATAGAATCGTTGCTTCCAGAATACACATCTTTGATTAAAGGCACAATTACATTTTCACTTTTTGATGTTACTTGTGCAATTCTCGTAAGTTGCAATTTTGTTTTAGAAAATCCATTTCCTTTAATTTCTTTGCCGTATTCAAACAATCTCAACCCAATACATCCTGATTCAAATTCATCATCTTGGAAGGTTAGTTGAACATTGTATTTAGAAATATCAAGTCTAAAAATTTCATATTGTGTCATTTGTCTTTACCTCTCTATAAAATAAAAAGGACTACCCTGTGATAAAATAGAGTAGTCCTTGTAGTTTAAGTTTTGAATATGATGGATATTGTGCTAATTTTAGCACACAAATTTTACCGAGTGTGTTTTGTGAAATTCATCACTAATTGATTTGAAGTCCTCGGTAGGTGCTTCAATCAATATTTGGGAATCGTTATAGAAAACGACCTTTACACAAGCCGTATAGTTACCATCCACATATTCGGAAATGATGTAGAAAGTACGGTCTTTGCGAGGTCTGCTTCCGAGCAATTTATTTAATTCCTCATTTACACAAATAGAGTCTAATTTGCCTACAAATTTCATTTTATCTGCTGTAAATGAATTAAATTGATTTCTTTGCCCGAT
>JBJDZM010000110.1:0-5827 GCA_051867975.1 Eubacteriales bacterium
TTTTCACTTGTGTGGTCTTGATATTGTATGTTAGTATTTTTGGGGAGGATAGGATCAAACCATTTTCATATATATGTCGTTTTTCGGCACTTCGCGGTCATGCGCGGTGGCTTTTATTGCATCTTTTTTGCTCATTCCGAGAGCTATGTAGTGTTCAACATGCTCCTCAACACTCAATGAGCAGAGGTCGTCCTTTGGCGAATTTGCAGCACTCTCATCTGCACCGCCGACGACAAGCACATACTCCCCACGCGGAGAATTTTGATTGTAAAATTCGACTGCGCCGGAAAGAGTCGTGCGGAATATATCCTCGTTGAGTTTGGTAAGCTCACGGCAAAGCGATATTTTGCGCTCACCGCCGAATATTTCGCACATGTCGGCAAGAGTTGCCTTGAGTTTGTGCGGAGCCTCGTGTAATATCAACGTGTATTCATTGGTTTTTAGCTTTTCAAGTCTTTCCCGGCGCTCCTTTTTGTCGGCAGAGAGAAATCCCTCAAAGCAGAAGCGCGAGGTCGGAAGCCCCGAAAGGGTGAGCGCCAATATCGCGGCGCATGCGCCGGGAATACTCGTCACCTTGATGTCTTTTTCGGCGCAGAGTGCAACTATATCCTCACCGGGGTCGGAAATGGCAGGTGTGCCTGCATCGGTGACGAGCGCGCAGGATTCTCCTGCGCATAGGCGCTCACATATTATCTCTCCGTGCGAGCGCTTGTTGTGCTCAAAATATGATATCATCGGCTTTTGAATACCGAGGAATGAAAGCAATCTCATTGAGTTTCTCGTGTCCTCGGCGGCGATGAAATCGACCTCGCGGAGTACCTTCACGGCGCGCGCCGATATATCGGCAAGATTACCGACAGGTGTCGCCACAAGGTAGAGAACCCCAGCCTCAACTCTGTTTTTTTCGGGGGGTATATATACGCCGAGATCAAGCTCGGAGTTTTGTTCAGTCATGGTAGCCCTTTCCGCCGAAAGCTCGGCTTTTTATTTGCGCATAAGTTTTTAACATAAATATCATGCGTGACATAGAATAATAGAGAATAAAACGAAAACGGGGGAAAAGATAATGCCGAAAATATACATCGATCAGGGACACAATCCCGTAAATCCCAACGCGGGAGCCGTAGGAAACGGGCTTAGAGAACAGGACGTTACATACACAGTGGGACAGGATCTGGCGGCGCTTTTACGCCGAAGCGGAAATTGGGACGTAAGGCTCTCCCGCCCGACACCCGAGACACAGCTCGGCACGTCAAACACGTCGAGCCTGCGCGCCAGAGTAAACGACGCAAATTCATGGGGAGCAGACTATTTTATCAGCATCCACACAAACGCCTCGGACAATGCGAACGCATCGGGAGTCGAGGCGTACGCGTACTCGCGTCCGAGCCGCGCATTCAGTCTCGGAGAAGATATAGTTGACGAGATAGCCGACATTACGGGCGAGCGAAACCGCGGAATGAAGGTGCGCCCGGGACTGTACGTACTGAAAAATACCAATATGCCTGCAGTGCTTGTAGAGCTTGGATTTATCACAAATCCGGGCGATGCGGCAATCATGAGAGATAATCCCGAACTGTACGCACAGGGAATTTATCAAGGTATAGTTGATTATACCGGTATAAGGTAAATTTATTCGTTTATCATTTGCAGAAGCTCGTCCTCGTCAATAATATTGACACCGAGGTCGCGCGCTTTTGTAAGTTTACTGCCTGCCGCATCGCCTGCGACGACGTAGCTCGTTTTTTTGGATACAGAGCCTGAGACCTTACCGCCGAGGGCTTTTATCATCTCGCTCGCCTCATCACGCGAGAGAGTTGGAAGAGTACCCGTCAGAACGAAAGTAAGTCCCGATAATTTGTCCGATTTCGCTTCTTTAACAGCCTCGCAGAGCAGTCCCGCTTCTTCAAGCCTTCTGCAGAGCTGAAGATTTTTCGGACGGGCGAAAAAATTGATGACCGAATCGGCGGTTATCTCTCCGAAATCGGGGATCGAGATAAGCTCGTCACGTGTTGCATCCATAACACCGTCAAGCGTGCGGAATTTCGCCGCCAAAGCACTTGCGGCGACCTCGCCGACGTTCGGAATACCAATGGCGCAGAGCAGTCGTTCAAGTCCGCGCGATTTTGAGTCGGCAATCGCATTTATGAGATTTTGCGCCGACTTTTCGCCCATTCGTTCAAGTACCTTAACGTCATCGACCGAAAGCGTGTAGAGGTCGGCGGCACTTTGTATCAAATCGTTGTCTATCAGAAGGTCGATTATCTGCGGACCGAGTCCGTCGATGTTCATGGCATTTTTTGAGGCAAAATGCTCAATTGAGCGCGAGAGCTGTGCCGGACATGATGGGTTTGTGCATCTGACAGCCGCCGCCTCGTCGGGGTCATAGCTGACCTTCTCGCCGCAGGACGGGCAAAACTCGGGCATATGGAATTCACGCTCACTGCCGTCTCTGCGGTCGGGATGCGCACAGACAACCTCGGGAATTATATCTCCCGCCTTGCGGACGGTGACCGTATCTCCGAGCATTATTCCGCGTTCTCGTATAAAATCAAGATTGTGGAGAGAAGCACGGCTGACGGTAGTTCCCGCAAGACGGACGGGGGATAGGACCGCGGTCGGGGTCAATACGCCCGTGCGACCGACGTTTATCGTAATATCTTCAAGTCTTGTCTGCTTTTCTTCGGGCGGAAATTTGTACGCCACCGCCCATTTCGGGGTGCTTGTACCCTCGCCGATGGTGCGTCTGTCTTCAAGCAGGTCTGCTTTGATGACAACGCCGTCAATGTCATAGGGCAGAGAGCCGCGCTTGACACCTATTTCCTTGATGTGTTCGATAATTCTTTCGGTATTACTTGTCTTCAGCCGCATTTTAATGACAGGGAAACCGAGAAATTCGAGGCGGTCAAGCGTCTCGGTGTGACTCTGCGGTGCGTGTCCGTCAGAATAAAGCGAGCCTTCCTGAAAATTGAAAATAAAAATGTCAAGTCCGCGTGAGGCGGTTATCGAAGGGTCAAGCTGCCTAAGTGAGCCTGCCGCCGCGTTTCTGGGGTTTGCCATGAGTGACTTGCCTTCGCTCTCGCGTTTTGCGTTTATGCGCTCAAAGACCGAGCGCGGCATATAGACCTCACCGCGCACGACGAGGTCAAGAGGCTCCGGGAGTGTCATCGGGATAGAGAAGACCGTGCGCAGGTTTTGAGTCACGTCCTCGCCGACCACGCCGTCACCGCGAGTCGCGCCCTGAACGAAAATTCCATTTTCATAGCGTAACGCCACCGACAAGCCGTCAATTTTCGGCTCGACCGACCAAAGCGTGTCGGGAACTGTTTTGTTCGTGTCGCGAATGAAGTCTGAAAGCTCGTCGTACGAAAAAACGTCCGCGAGCGAGTCCATACGCGCGGTATGAGTGACCTTTCCGAATTTGTCAAGTGCCTGACCGCCGACGCGAACCGTCGGGGATTCGGGGTCGAAAAATTCGGGATTTTCGGATTCGAGACGTTTAAGCTCTGAGAACATCATGTCGTATTCGTAGTCTGAAATCTCGGGCGAGTCGTAAACATAGTAAAGCTTCGCATGGTGAGTAAGCTCACGGCGGAGCTTTTGTATTTTCTGCAGTATCTCATTTTTCCCGGACATAAAAAATACCGTCCTCTCAAAGTATTCAAATTAATAATAAGTATTCTGTTTGATTATGAATTCGCTAAGTTATGTCAAAGCACGATTTGATTTGCCGCAATTTCAAGCACTTCACGGTCGAGAATCGTCTCTGTACCGCTTCCGAATTTCCTGTCCGCGCGCCCTCTCCTGAGCTTCAACGACCTTGCGAGCCTTCTGAAGCACGTGCTTAAGCACCTGCTTGTCCTCAATGCTGAGAACGGAAGCCTCCGCCCGTTTGATTTTTTCGTCAAGAATATGCATACGGTTAAGCGTTTGGGCAGCCTTGACTCTGTCAACGTTCTCTCCGAACTGTTGTTCACGGTAAAGCGCACCTTGCACTTTTCTCTTTTCCTGAAGGTCTTTTAAGTTGGAAAGCCTGTTTTGGAAGATTTCCAAAGCGTCAGCCTCTGCCGGAGTAAGGTTGTCAATCTGCGTTCTTAGCTCATTCGCCGCAATTTCAAGCACTTCACGGTCGAGAAGTGTCTCGGTGCGCTGTTGGTATTGCGCGTCATCATCCGTAGTATTGTGCGCGGGGTTGTCAGCTAATTCTGCGGAAGGCGTAGCTTCGGTTATAGTATAGCCGTTCTCGCTTTCGATAGTTTTTACTTCTGCTTGAACTCCTTGCAGGTTTCCTTGTTTATCATTATTGAGTGCGGTATTCCGTTCGGATATAGAAGACTGCACTTCGCTGTTCTCGGAATCATGTGTTTGCAGTCGTTGCACTTTGCCCGTATCGGAAACGTCGGATGAGTCCTGCTGTCCTCTACTATCGACTGAAAGTGCTTCTTGATTTCTTCCTCTACCAATTTCTTCTTGTCCATTTGATACATCCTTTAAATAAATAGTGGGCGTTCCGTCTGAATCATATTCTATCTTGTCCGTAACATAATAATCAGCACGAGGGAACAGCACTTCGCTTTCGGCATCACTGCCGTATCCAACTAAGTTTCTGCCGTTTTCGCTCTGTATTACGTGATGAACGACATAATTTCCGTCTAACACATATCCATCAACAGCGGTAGATGATGAAGTGTATGCGTTATATCGCAATTAATCTTTGCTGCTGTTCATAAAGAACATTATTTCGTTCTACTTGAACAATGTCACTTGCGTCGAATGGAATATCACTAATGTCGTTGCTTACTCTTGAGTATCGTTGAACGGAATTGAATGTTTCTCCATCTTCCTGTGTCTTTTCTCCCACGTCTCCCGGTACTCCGGATCTGTTTTCATCCTCTGCTCGTGGATTGCTCGCGATTTCAAGATTGCCGCCCTCTGTTCCTCCGTTAGAGCTAAGTTTTTCTTCTGCTTGTTCTGTTCCATTTGCAATATCTCCTTCGTTAGCATTATCCTGCGGCGGGCAAGTCTCTGCTGTCTTTCAAAAAACTTCGTCTATACGATTATACCACATTTGGTGTGCAAATTCAATCTTGTATTTGAAAAAACTCTTGAATTATTAACAATTAAGAGTTATAATGATAAAAAAGACGAAAATCGGAGAAATACAATTGAAAATTGCTATTATTTACACGACGAAGGGCGGAACGACGCGCGAGTGCGCCCACCTTCTTCAAAGAGAACTAAAGGGGCAGGACGTCACGGTTTTGGACATGAAGGATGCCGAAAAAATTGACTGTTACGACACAGTCGTTATAGGATTCCCGATAAGAATGGCAAAAATGTCAAAGACTGCCCGAAAGTATGTAAAAGAGCATAAGAGTGAGCTTATGGCGAAGAAGGTCGCATATTTCATGTGCTGCGGATTTATCGACTGCGCGGACGAGTACGCCGAGAAGATATTGCCGAGCGAGCTTTCGGAATCTGCGCTTGCCGTCACGTGCCTCGGCGGAAGCCTTGAGCCTGCGCGATTTAAGGGACTTGATAAGCTCATTGTAAAGTCTGTGCGCTCGGAGATCCTCGGCGGAGGGAATAACGGAGATCAGAGAGACGATATGTCGCTCCCGACGATACTTGATGAAAATATTTCCCAGCTGGCTAATGTAATAAAGAATGTGCGTTAATTGCACGGAGAGATAGTTCTGATAAGAAAAGAATTACCTTTTGAAGGCACCCTATTTTATGCTTTATTTTTTAGGCGAATTTCTCGCCACTTCCTACGTTCCGCCGGAGACTCAGAACTCATATGCACGCCGAGGTTTATTTTTTGCTA
>JBJDZM010000110.1:5927-22678 GCA_051867975.1 Eubacteriales bacterium
AGGGTTTGAGGCGTGCATTGCTCTTACTGCGTGCGAGCGAGTTCTGAGTCGGTGAAGATTGACGCAATAAAAGGCAGAGGTACGAGCGAAGACAGTCCGCCGGAGACTCAGAACTCATATGCACGCTGAGGTTTATTTTTTGCGAAGGGTTTGAGGCGTGCATTGCTCTTACTGCGTGCGAGCGAGTTCTGAGTCGGTGAGAATTGACGCAATAAAAGGCAGAGGTACAAGCAAAGACAGTCCGCCGGAGACTCAGAACTCATATGCACGCCGAGGTTTATTTTGTGCGAAGGGTTTTGAGCGTGCATTGCTCGCGCCGAGGGCGACGAGCGAGTTCTGAGTCGGTGAGAATTGACGCAATAAAGGGCAGAGGTGCAAGCACCTCTGCCCTTTATTGGTGACCCGCCGGAGACTCGAACTCCGGACCCCTTGATTAAAAGTCAAGTGCTCTACCGTCTGAGCTAGCGGGTCATTTTATCGCTACCCGAATATTATACCATATTATCATGCCTTTGTCAACAATTTGTTTTGAGTTAATATGTATAAATAAAAGTGTAATTAAAATAGCATTTTTGTGCATATCGCGAGCATATTGCTTTCGGACTATAAAAGATATTTTTCTTTTCGGTAAAACGATTGACAAAAATATATTTTTATGTTACGATAAATCATATACTGATTACGTCGATTTTTGACGGAGTATACTTTTAAACGAGACTACATAAAAAAGGAAGACAGGCAGAGGGCGATGACCTTTTCGCCGAATTGATACTATGGATTACACGACAAGGGAGTCCGATGACTTTCCGTATTGCAAAATAAAAATGCACAGGGATGGAAAGAGCGCACTTGTGCTTGGGTATAAAATAGAACTTACGAAATCCGAGCGCACAATAATTAATGCGCTGTTAAACGCCGAGGATACGATCCCACGCGCTGATTTTGAATCGAAATACGGACTGACATATTCAAGCATTCCCGTCCATGTTTCAAATATCAACAAAAAAGCCTTTCGTATAACGAACAGAAAGCTTATCGACGGATGCGGCAGAGGAGAATACAGAATATCGGACATAATGTAAAAAAACAGCCTCAGGCGCACGGCGTTTGAAGCTGTTTTTTTAGTTATTTATTTTCGGATGAATTTTCGTTTGAGTTTTCGTCCACGTTCTCGGGTAAATTATCCTGAGCATCCTTTGGATTTTCAGCGACAGAGACACCCTCGGTGACGGGAGCATCCTCAGCGGCAGCAGCGGCTTTTTCCTTTGCATTACCGAACTCCTGAAGATGAGCCTTTAAAATATGCTTCTTTCCCGTCTTGCGGAGTCTGTTATAAACTATCTTTTTGCAGATATCATATATGACCGCAAAGGTCGGAACACCGACGAGAAGTCCCGTAAAGCCCCAAAGTCCGCCGAAAAACAGAACCGAGAAGATTACGCAGAAGGGAGACATTTTTATATTACCGCCCACGATGTGAGGGTCGATAATATTACCGTCAATGAACTGAATGACGCATACGAAAATGATAAAGTACAAAAGCTTCGGCAGGGGATGTTCGTTGGACATTAAGATTATCAGTCCGGACGGAACCGCACCGATGAACGGTCCGAAAAAGGGAATAATATTAGTCACGCCGCATATAAGTGCAAGCAGAGCGGCGTATTTGATGTCCATGAGAACAAGCGCGATGAAGTAAATGATTCCGATTAAGGTCGAATCGATAATCTTTCCCTCAAGAAAACCGCCGAACATTCTGTCGGCAAAGCGCGCCTCGGAGATAATGGCATTTGCGTGCTTTTCTTTGAAAACCGTATGCAAAAGGAACTTTGACTTCTTGGCAAAGACCTTTCTTCCCGAAAGGAAAAATGCGGAGATAACAAGGCCGATTGCAACATCCTTGAGAACATTAACGAATTCTACTGCCCCGATGACAATATTACCTCCGATCGTAGGAAGTTGCGGCACCAAATCGTTTTTAAGCCAATTAACCACAAAATCTCCCGCCTGGTCAACGAAAGGAGCGATATCCGGGTACTGCGCCTTAAAATCGTTTATCCATGCAGTAGCGGTTTCAATATACATTGGCATGTCATTTATAAGGTCTTGAATAAACGCTGAAATACTTTCAATGACCTGAGGAATTGCAACCCACAGAAGGGCTGTAATTACAGCCACCCATGTAATGTATGTCAGGGTTACTGCAATAAGGTTAGCCCTTTTGGCATCCTTTTGAGGGTTTGGTTTTTTTCTCTTTGCAAACAGCTTTACAAACAACTTTTCATAGCCGTTGCACGTCGATTTCAAGATGTATGCGATAACTGCTCCTACGATGATGGGGCGGAGTATCACGGAAATCTTGCTTATCGTTGAGCCTATTGAATCGCTGCTGAATATCAAAAAGAAGTAGGTTATCGCGAGAGCAAGACCTATAAAAATGATTAATGAGATGTTTAAACCTTTTTTTAATTTTTCCTTATCCATTTTATTTCCTTTCGCACGAGAGTGCATATATACTCATGTTATTCTACCACAGATGGCGAGGTTTGTCAACATTTGCATTATGTTTTTTATGAAATCACACCGTACTTTGAGGAAGCCCCAAGGACACTCCGTCGATAAGCTCCGAGAAGCAGTCGTTGTCTTCAACCTCTATCCGCACGCCCTCTAAGTGTATATATCGCAGAGAGGCAAAATTGTAACTTGAGAGCGGTTTATCAAGGGCATCGTTCGTGTGCGCCGAAACGAGAGTCTGACCGCCCGAAAAGCCTGTGATTATGAGCGTGTGATAGAAATCTCCGCTTTCGTCTGCAAGCTGAACGACATCGCCTTCAATTGCGCCGAGCGAATCGACTTCTATGCCGTACGGACCTATTCCGCCGTTCATCTGCATAAAATCGGCTCTCCCTGTGAGAAAGTCATATAGAAATTCAACGCTGCTCCAAGCGGGAGCGCGGTCGTTGGGATTTATGTAGTACCAGCCGAAATCGGTGGTGAAATTCATCTGACAGCTGCCTGCGTATATACATTGTGAGACGAAATTCGTGCAGTCGCCCCCGCGTCCCGCAAAATCGATAAAAAGGGGATTGCGTGATAATGCCCACCTGCGCGCGTATTCGACCGCACGCGCACGGTTGTATTCCTTGTATACTATCATAAAAGCTCCGTTCCGCCACGATTTTTAATCAAGGCAAAAGTTTTCTTCTTGCATATTATATGAAAACAAAGTATATAGCGTGATTAGGCAAACAAAAAGAATGAAGAGGGATTTGGAATATATGAATATTCCTCGCTCGTAAAACATACATTTTACCGAGAAACAAACACTTAAATCGGAGGAAATGCAATGGAAAATCAAACCTTGGGCACATATATTCAGGTGCCGATAAATGAAAAAAGCGTGACGACAGACCTCTCGTGCGACTTCACACTTCCCGATTACCACCCGGAGATAAAGCGGCTTTTGAAGGTCAGCGCATCGGTCTTGCCGCCTGCAAAATACATAGGCGACAGTGAGGGAGAATTTTCGGGAAATATCGACTATTTCGTTACGTATACGGGCAGCGACAACCAGATATACTGCGCACCGCTTACGACCGAGTACAAAATAACCGTGCCGATGGACAAAAACGAGCTTACGCTCGTAAATATGAGCGCAGATGCGGAAATAACGCCCGAAAATGTCGGCGGAAGAGTGACTTCTCCGCGCAAGCTCAATATCAAGTGCCGTCTGAAAACACGCGCGAGAATGTACGGAGACATGCCGATAGACTCAAGCTACGCATCGATGAGCGAGGACAATCAGGTGCTTTTCGGCAAAGAGCGCATATCAAGACGCACCTTTACGCAAAGTGAGGTAATTCACCTGTCCGACGAGATAATTCAAGGCAGAGACGAAGAGGTGAGAGTCATCTCCGCCGAGGGACACGTTCTCGTCAGCGAAGTATCGTGCGCAAACGGCGCAGTCAACGTCAAGGGTGAGGTCTATTTGAAGCTCATTATGTGCCGTGAGCCTGACGGAGTACCCTATACGACACTTCGCCGTCTGCCTCTGTCCGAGACGGTAATGCTTGATGGCACGGATAATTCCTGCGAGGCGAATGCACGCGGAAGTGTTTGCGAGATGAACATAAACGTCGAGGATGACAGAGTTGTGATTGACCTTGGCGTGATACTTGAAATGTCGGTCTGTAAAAACGAGGACGTAGTATATGTAAAGGACCTCTATTCCACGACGAATAAGACCGATTGCACATACAGGGAAATTCCGACGCTCAGAGAGGGCAGAGCCTTCAATTCAAACTTCACGCAAAGCGACTCGATGACTCTTGAAGAGGCAGGACTCACTCCCGAGCATAAAATTGTGGATATCACAGGTTATGCGTATCCCGAGAGTGCGGTGCTTGACGGTGAGAGATGGGTGTTTAGCGGTAAGACGAGATTTTCCGTGCTTGCAGAGAAGGACGGAGAGTATTCAAATGCCGAGCTTGAGCTGCCTTACAGATATTCCTTAGATTGTAAAAATCTTGAAGGAGAGAATGCATATGCGAGTGCGGTTGCACAGGTGATAAGCGCGCGTGCAAGACTTGACGGCGAGCGAATAGGCGTTGATGCCGAGGTCATGATGTGCGGAGTTATCTCCAAAACCGAGGATACGAGGATGCTCGACAGCGTCAGCTTCGGTGAAGAAGCAGAGAGCAGACGCGGAGAATATATAATTTGTTATCCGTCAAAGACAGACAGTCTCTGGAGCGTTGCCAAGAGATACGGAAAGACGGTCAGAGCACTGACGTCGGCAAACAAATTGACTGTCACGGAGGCACCGGATTCCACGGACACCTTAAACGGAGTGCATTTCCTTGTAGTATAAACGAAAAAGATAAAATCGGGCGGCGGAGTGCCGTCCGATTTATCTTAAACTGATTCTTTTATGAAAACGCTTGAAAAATATGCCGTTATCCTGCAAAAAGCAGAAGACCTAAAAGCAAAATGAATTCACTGTCGACCTCGCCCGTTTCGTTTCCCGAAAGAAATACCATTAGCATCACCGCAAGAATCAGCAATTCTTCACTGCCTATGCCGTGACCGAACGGAAAATGAGTAGAAAGCCCGCCCTTTGGCAGAAGAGAAGAGAATATTGACGGCGGAGCGGGCATATTTTGTGTTTTCTGCCGAGGCTCGGCGAAAGACTCGTCATAATGTTCATCATAGGACTCATCATAAGAATCTTCCTCGGCTTCATGCGGAAAACGGGGCGAAACGAACTCCTGCCGGTATTCTTCGGTCGGAATATCCCGTACGGGAATATCGGGAATCGTCATATCCTGCCTTTGCGTAGGCATCCTTGCAGGCGGCGGCATCTCGCTATATGGCGATTGCTTTGAGAATGCGTTTCCCGAATAATTTTCAGGTAATTTCATTCCGTATCTGTTAGAAGAGGGCTTTACATACATAGGCTATCCCCCCTTGTTAAAGCGATTTAAGTATGTCGCCGAGCCGACCAATCTTTACGATGTAATCGATTGCATTTTGGCGGTCGGGACTGAGGTATGGCTTCATCGCACAGAGCAGAGCGGTGCGCGAATCGGATTTTTTGTCCGAAGACTTATCCTGCGCCGATGCAGGCTCACTCTGCGCACCGGGGAGGGGGGATGCTGCGGCAGATGTCTGAGCCGTACCTGCCGCGCCGACTCCCCCGAGCATATCGAGTATGGGCTTCATGCTTGACAGCAGAGAGGGCAGTTTTGCAAGCAGATCGGGATTTGATAAAAGAGAAGACAGGACGTCACCCATCGGATTTTGCGCTCCCGATGATGCCGCTGTCTCACCGCTTGGCGGAGAATTTGACGGAGAAGCGGTGTTTGTTTTTGATGAGAGCTTTTGCAATATCGCCGCCAGCATCTCGTCCTGTGTCGCCTCATTCCTTTCATTGATATTTTCACCTGCCATACTTTACCCCTTTTTCCCCTGCTTGTAGCTTTTTATCAGCTCCGCCGCACGCGAAATATCGCCATCGGTTGCAATCGAGAGAGCCTGACGGATACCCTTAAGCTCATTCGGACCCAGATTTAACGAGTCGGCAGGAATACCTGCCCCCGCGGCAAGCTGCTTGATAACTACCGAAAGATGCGCATCGTCAAGAGAGAGAAGCATATTCAGAGAGTTTTTGTCAAGATTCATATAAATATCCTTTCCGCCGCACGGCGAGGGAGGAGACAGATCGCCGCTGTGTCGTTCCTCCGTAGCAAACACGGCACAAGATTTCATTTACATGATATGAAAAAATGAAAAAATGTGTGAAAGTATAGACAAAAGTAAAATAGAGTGATATAATTAACAAGGGTAAAAAATGCATGGGAGTAAAAGGATGGATATTTTGGTTCTCTCAGACTCGCACGGAAGGAAAGACATGATCGAGGAAGCGGTGCATAGGCAGATAAAAAAGCCCGACGCCGTAATATTCCTCGGCGACGGACTTCGCGATATGGAAAACGCGCAGATAGGCGATATTCCGCTTTATACTGTCGCGGGGAACTGCGACATGGGTGGATTTTTCTGTTGCGGCAATACTCCGAGTGAGCAAAATCTCTTTTTCGGCGACAAAAGAATTTTCTTTACTCACGGACATAAATACGGAGTCAAAAGCACGCTGACACCGCTTATCTCTGAGGCGGCGGCACGCGGAGCGGACATAATCCTTTTCGGACACACGCATATCGCGTTTGAAAGAGTGATTTTGACCGACAATGAATACGGTATCAAGACCGAAAAACCCATATACGTGTTAAATCCCGGAAGCATCGGGACATATCCCTATTATTTCGGAAATATAAGCATTGACCGAGAGGGCAGAGTGCTTTTGTCGCACGGAACACTCGAATAAAAAATGGGAATGATTCCTCATTCCCAAAATGTTTCAAATTATATCTCAACAGGCGCTTCTATCTCAGCCGCCGCATTTGCAAGTGCTTCCTCATAAGCGGCAACAACTGCTGCTTCAAGAGTTGCGCGGAACTGTGCGTTGATGGGATGAACGATGTCACGGTATGTGTCATCGGGGTTCTTTCTGCTGGGCATAACGATGAAAAATTTGTCACGGGCATTGATTACCTTAATGTCGTGAACTGCAAGCTGACCGTCGAACGTAACCGAGACGATAGCCTTCATGGGTCCTTCCTCAAAAAGCTTCCTAACCTTGATATCTGTGATCTGCATGATTTTAACCTCCGTTGATTTTGCAGTATAGTTTGCTGAAATTCAGCCTTTCTTCCTTTTACTCCTCAATTATACATGTCCAATGTGACGGATATTCAAAAGGATTTGGATTTTTTTGTGAAGAGTCAGTAAAAAAAACTGTCGGTTTTCAGTAGATTGCGTATATAATCGTGAATATAAATATAATATAGTCGTTAAATGTCAAGAGATGCTTGCGTGAAGGTGAAAAGGCACCGATTGACGAGCTTGTTTTATTTTTTTGCAGAGAAAAATTCATCATTACTATGTTGTGCCGACGAGTGCGACGGATTGGAGTTTGTAAATATGTCAACACCTAATACACATATCGGAGCCGAAAAAATACGCGAGATAATGCTCTCCTGTAAAGATAAGGAGGTCTTTTTCCTCGGCGCGGGCGGAATAATGATGTCTTCTCTGGCGCTTCTAACAAAAAGGGCGGGCTACGCGACGCGCGGCAGTGACAGGAGCCGCTCTGCGTTGACCGAAAAGCTTGAGAGCGCGGGAATCAAGATGTTTTACGGTCACAGTGAGCAAAATCTCGGAGAGAGATGCGGAGCGGTCGTATACACGGTTGCGGTCTCGCCCGACAACCCCGAATACGCGTGTGCAGAAAGGCTCGGCATCCCGACCATCTCGCGCGCGGACTATCTCGGGTACATAATGACCGAATATAAGAACCGCATAGGGATTGCGGGAATGCACGGAAAAAGCACCTGCACTTCGATGTGTGCCGAGATATTTTTAGGTGCCGCGAAACGTGGACATGTCGACGAGCCGACCGTAGTTTCGGGTGCGGAGTACGAGTCAATGAACGGTGCGTATCACTTAGGCGGGCATGACGATTTTATTTTTGAGGCTTGCGAATATATGGACAGTTTTCTCGACTTTAATCCGACGGTTGCGGTCTTGCTCAATGCCGAGATGGAGCATGTCGATTACTTCAAGAGCATAGAGCAGATAATCGGATCATTTGCAAAATATGCGTCTTTGGTCGGTGAGCAGGGAACGGTCATATACAATATTGACGACGAAAATATCGTTGAGTCGGCATCAAGGGTAAAGGCAAAAAAAATAAGCTTCGGACTCAACCCCCGTGCGGATTTTACGGCGGAGAACATACAGAGTTGTAGGTTTCCAATGGAGTTTGATATCGTGGCGTACGGCGAGCAGTCAACGCATGTAAAGCTGCCGTCGCGCGGAGTACATAATATCTATAACGCACTTGCGGCTGCCGCGGCGGCATATTCATGCGGGATAGATACTGCGGATATTGTGCGCGGACTTGAAAACTTCAAGGGTGCAAAACGCAGAATGGAATACAAGGGTATCGTATCGGGTGCTCAAATCTTCGATGATTACGGACATCACCCGACCGAGATAGGCGCAACGCTTGAAGGAGTCAGGAGTTCATGCGAGGGAAGAATCGTTTGCGTTTTTCAGCCGCATACCTTCAGCCGCACTGCGGCACTTGCAGATAAATTTGCCGGTGCATTTGCGTGCGCGGACAGAGTGATTTTCACCGATATTTACGCCGCGCGAGAGGTCAACGAGAGCGGTATCAGCTCGGAGAAGCTCGCAGAAATGATAGGAGAAAAAGCGGCATACGGCGGAGATCTTGACAGCACCGCATCATTGCTCAAAGAAACTATCGAGAGCGGAGACACTGTAATTATAATGGGGGCAGGGGATATTTTTAAAATTTTCTCAAAACTCGGACTGTAACCAGAACGAACGGACGGCGTGCGCCGTCCGTTCGTCTTTTAATTTGGAATTGATTTTCGGTACTATTATACATCCAAGTCTTTCATATATTCCTTGCCGTGCGCCGCGATAAACGCCTTGCGCGCGGGAAGATTGTCACCGAGAAGCGTATCGAATATCTCGAAGGTCTCTTTGGGGTCGGCGGGAGTAACCGCAACAAGACGGCGAGTGGCAGGGTTCATTGTCGTCTGCCACATCATGTCAGGCTCGTTCTCACCAAGACCCTTTGAACGCTGGATAGTGTACTTTTTGTTGCCTATTTCCTTGAGAATATCGGCTTTTTCAAACTCGTCGTAAGCAAAATACGTCTGCTCACCGCCTTTTTCCTTGACGGTTATCTCAAAGAGCGGAGTCTCAGCAATAAAGACTCTCTGCTCCTCAATGAGAGTCGGCAGAAGACGGTAGAACATGGTCAAAAGCAGGGTTCTAATCTGGAATCCGTCCTCGTCGGCATCGGTGCAGATGATGATTTTTGACCAGCGGAGTGCGTCAAGGTCGAAGGGAGTTATGTCGCCCTTGACCTTGCCCTGTATCTCAACGCCGCAACCGATAACACGGAGCAGGTCGGTGATTATCTCGCTCTTGAAGATTCGGTCGTAGTCGGCTTTAAGGCAGTTCAGCGTCTTACCTCTTACGGGGATTATCGCCTGCATTTCCGCCGAGCGTCCGAGCTTACAGGAAGTCAAAGCCGAGTCACCCTCGACGATGTAAAGCTCACGGATGTTGGGGTCTTTTGAGCGGCAGTTGACGAATTTTTCAACCCTGTTTGCGATGTCGATGGTACCTGTCAATTTCTTCTTGATGTTGATTCTCGCGCTCTCGGCAGACTCACGGCTGCGCTTATTGACAAGCACCTGATTTGCCATGATCTCCGCCTCTACGGGGTGCTCGATAAAATAAATGTCGAGATTGTAGCGGAGAAATTCATTCATCGCCTCGTAAATGAAGGTGTTGGTTATTGCTTTTTTCGTCTGGTTTTCATACGAGGTCATCGTTGAAAAACTGTTGCTGACGAGAACTAAGCAGTCGGCAACGTCGGCGAAGGTTATTTTTGCCTCGTTTTTGTTGTATTTTCCGTTGCTTTTGAGGTATTTGTCAACCGCAAAAGTAAATGCGCTCTTGACCGCGCGGTCGGGCGAGCCGCCGTGTTCGAGGAAGCTTGAGTTGTGATAATATTCGAGCATGCTGACGTTTGCGGACGTGCAGAACGAAATGTCGGCCTTGAGCTTGTATTCATCCTTGTCGTCGCGATCGCGTCCCTGAGTTTCAAGATGCCAGAGTACAGGCTCGGTCTTGGCGCTCTCACCGACCTTTTCCTTTATATAGTCGGAGATGCCGTTCTCGTAAAGGAATTTTTCTTCGGTAAAGGACTTGTCCTCGTTCTCAAATTTAAAAATGAAGGAGATTCCCGCGTTAACGACCGCCTGACGGTGAAGTATCTCACGAATTCTCTCGGGAGTGATATTGATATCGGTGAAAACCTCCTTGTCGGGGCGCCAATGAATGACGGTACCGGTACGCTTTTCTTTCTTTTCAAGCTCACGTTCTTCAAGAACACCGCTCACGGGCGCGCCTTTCTTGAAGGCTATGTGACGTTCGACCTTT
The DNA here is from genome assembly GCA_051867975.1 of Eubacteriales bacterium. Taxonomy (GTDB): domain Bacteria; phylum Bacillota; class Clostridia; order Oscillospirales; family CAG-272; genus SVTX01. Next base: position 16,530 of record JBJDZM010000110.1, read on the forward strand.
CCGTCGTATGAATATACGTCCATGAATTCCGAGCTGTACTGCGTCGCGCACGCGCCGAGACCGTTGAGACCGAGCGAATATTCATAAGCCGAGGAGCCGTTGTTGTTGTCGTACTTACCGCCGGCATAAAGCTCGCAGTAAATGAGGTCCCAGTTCCAGCGTTCCTCTTTTTTGTTGTATCCGAGCGGAACGCCGCGTCCGTGGTCATCGACGGTTATCGACTTGTCGCGGTAGAGAACGGTTAGGATCTCGCTTCCGTGTCCCTCTCTCGCTTCGTCGACCGAGTTTGAGAGAATTTCAAAGTATGAATGTTCGCAGCCTTCAAGACCGTCCGAGCCGAAAATTACGGCAGGACGCTTGCGCACACGGTCGGCACCCTTGAGCGCCCGTATGCTTCGGTCATCGTATTGCTGAGTCTTTTTCGTATCGTTCTGGGGCATGAATTGCCTCCTTTCCTAAAAACCAATGTACCAAATTAAATTATAGCATATTTTTTTCGTTTTGAAAAGAGTATTTTTTTCGTTTTTTGAATTTTTGAGGAAAATGTCATGATGATATCGGAAAAATTATCATTTTTGCTTGCAAGACGCGGGCGAGTGTGATATAATATATAATGCAATATTATGTGTCTATACATACCGCCGGGAGGTGCCAAGTGAACATAAAACAATACCTTAATGACAAATTCGCAGGTAAAAGTTGCCGAATTCTCGGATTTGCACGTTCAAATAAGCCGCTCGCCCTCTTGCTGCTTGGCTGCGGCGCAAAGGTCACGGTTCACGACAGAAACGAAGACATACCGAACGAGGAAGACTATAAAACATACATAGAAAAGGGCGCAGAGTTCGTTTTGGGCGAAAACTATCTTAAGGACGGACTTGATGCCGATTATATTTTCCGCTCACCCGGCTTCCGTCCCGACCTTGCCGAAATCTCGTCTGCGGTCAAAAACGGCGCTGTACTTTCAAGCGAAATGGAACTTTTCTTTGAGATCTGCCCCTGTCCCATAATAGGCATTACAGGCTCGGACGGCAAGACCACCACGACGACGCTTACACATCTGTTTTTAAAAGAAGAATTCAAGGACACGAACCGCCGTGCGTACGTCGGCGGAAATATCGGAGCACCGCTATTGCCTCTTGCCGAAGAGATGACCGAAAACGACGTAGCGGTCGTCGAGCTTTCAAGCTTTCAGCTCGGGACTATGCGCCATTCTCCCTGCCGTGCGGTGATAACGAACGTCACGCCCAATCACCTCAATTGGCACACCGACATGGATGAATATATCACCGCAAAGTGCAATATCTGCCGCCACGCGGGAGCCGGGATGCTGGTTGCCAATGCCGAGAATGACATAACGCGCGAGATCGCCAAAAACAGTGACCTGCCGATAACCTATTTCTCGTCAAAGAAGGCATCGTATGCCGAGATAGTGCCGTTCTTTAAGGAGAATTGCAAGGCAATATACGAAAAAGACGGGGTAATTTTGCTTGATGACGGCAAGAACGCAACAGAAGTGCTTAGAACAGAAGACATAATTTTGCCCGGCAGACATAACGTGGAAAATTATATGTCCGCAATTGCACTGACGCAAGGGCTTGTCTCACGGGGAACGGTACAAAGTGTTGCCAAAACCTTCAGGGGCGTTGAGCACAGACTTGAATTTGTCCGTGAGCTTGACGGCGTGAAATATTACAACAGCTCAATCGATTCCTCGCCCACGCGCACTGCGGCGGCACTCGGGGCGCTGAAGAAAGAACCTATCATCATTTGCGGCGGCTCGGAAAAGGGAGTCGCGTTTGACGGACTTGCACGCGACCTTTGCACTCGCACCAAAGCGGTTATCCTGACAGGTCAATCGGCGCAACATATACTCTCGGAGATTGAAAAATGCCCCCTCTACGACAGCTCAAAGCTGACGGTGAAGCATATTCCCGACTTCAAGGATGCCGTCCTTGCGGCAAAAACTCTTGCAGAGAAGGGAGACATAGTCCTACTTTCTCCTGCCTGCGCGAGCTTTGACCGCTTCAAGGATTTTGCTCACCGCGGAAACTATTTCAAAGAAATTGTAAACAGTCTATGATATAGACCGTTCAAATAACAAAAGGAAAAAATAAAAATGCAGTTTTCAGAAAAAATCATGACACTCGCCAAAGAGGCAGAAAAAGCACTTCGTCCCATATTTGACGAGATTGACGAGACATCCTACACAAACACGAACAAGGTCATGGATGCCTTCCGTGAACACCGCGTCGCGGCGACAAACTTCGACACGACGAGCGGTTACGGCTACGACGACCGAGGACGTGACGTCCTCGACCGAATATGGGCGGACGTGATGGGTGCCGAGGCGGCGTTCGTCAGGCACAATATCGTCAACGGTACGCAGGCGCTCACGATAGGTCTTTTCGGTCTGCTTCGCCCCGGTGACCTCATGTGTTCTGTTGCGGGCAAGCCGTACGACACGCTTGAAGAGGTCATCGGCATCGCAGGAACGCCCGGAAACGGCTCGCTTGCGGACTTCGGCGTGAGATATAAGCGGATAGACCTCAAAAATGACGAATTTGACTTTGATGCGATAGGAGAGACTTTACGCGAGGAGATAGACCGAGGTCACCCCGTTAAGGTCATCTTCATTCAGCGCTCAAAAGGCTATCTCAACAGAAAAACTCTCACGGTCGACGAGATTGGCGAGGCGGTGAGGTTCGTAAAGTCAATCTCTCCCGAAACCTATGTCGTTGTCGACAACTGCTACGGCGAGTTCACCGAAACTCGCGAACCCTGCGCAGTCGGAGCCGACATGATAATCGGCTCTCTTATAAAGAATCCGGGCGGCGGAATGGCTGAAACGGGCGGATATATCGCCGGTGGCGCGCGCGCGGTGGAGCTTGCATCATACAGACTGACAAGCGTCGGATGCGGACTTGAGGTTGGAGCAACCATCGGTCAGACCAAAAATATGTATAAGGGACTTTTCTACGCGCCCCACACGACGGCGGCGGCACTTAAGACCGCCCACTTAGCGGCATACATGTTTGAAGCACTCGGATTTAGCGTCGAGCCGAAATGGAACGAAAGGCGTTCCGATATAATACAGACGGTTATCACAGGCTCACCCGACCTGCTCTGCAAATTCTGCCAAGGTATACAGAAAGGCTCACCGGTTGACTCTTTCGTGACTCCAGAGCCGTGGGCGATGCCGGGATATACGAGTGAGGTCATAATGGCGGCAGGAGCGTTTACTCAGGGTGCATCCATTGAGCTTTCCGCAGACGGGCCGATGCGCGAGCCTTATACGGCATTTTTCCAGGGCGGACTCACATACGAAAGCGGCAAAATAGGTATACTTTCCGCCGCTCAAACCATGATAGGTGAATAAAAAATCGGAGATTAGCGTGAAAGTTACTTCCATTTGAAGGTGAAGAAGCCTTTCTCACGCACGAATGTTGCCACGCAAAATTCACTGATTACTATTTGTACTGCCGCAAGGCGGCAGAATGGAGATTAAAATGAGAAGCAAAATTAAATTTATTTGTACGGTGCTCCTCGCCGTGATGCTCGTAATGTCATTTGCATCGTGCGCACAGGGCGACACACCCGACGGATACCAGCTTATCGCATGCGAGGGCGACGAATTCAGACTGTACGTCCCGACACAGTGGATATCCAATACCACGGGAGGCGTGACAAGCGCTTATTACACCAGCGATGCCGAAACGTCCGTAAGCGTTTACAAGGCGGATGACGCAAAGGGCTTGACACTTGACGAATATTGGCAGGTATGTGATGAAAAGTATCGGTCGGAGCTTGACAGCTATGCGTTTGACGGCAAGTGCGAGAAGATCGTCCTTGGAGGGAAGCCCGGACAAAAGTATATTTTCTCATCTAAAATGACGAGATTTAATGACCTTGAAAACAAAAATGTAACAAAAGAGTATAAGTTTCTCCAAGCAATAGCGCAGTATAACGGAGAGACATACGTTCTTGTGTTTTCGGCACCGACAGACAGCTTTGACTCGCTCCTTGAGACAGTCGAGGGAAATGCCGACGACGAGGGAATAATCCCGTATTTCAGGTTCGACGAACCCTATACATCTGACGACAACGAAAAGAAATTTGACGAAAAGGTCGAAGCTCCCGAGGGCATGAAGTTAGCATCGACGAACGAACGTCCGTACAGACTTTTCGTGCCGAGTTCGTGGATAATAAACAAGCGCACAGATGCTACTGCGGCGTATGCATCGGACACGGACTCCTCAAACGTCAACGTCCAGATGTATATGACAAGCAGTAACACCGAGACGGTCTCGGACCATTGGAAACGGCTTGAAGAAAGCTACAAAACCACCTTCTCGTCATACACGCTCATCTCGGACGAGGAGATAAAAATGGACGGTGTCTCGGCGCATAAATATTCATACAAGGTTATAAGCGGCGGTCAGGAATATAATATCGTTCAGGCGATAGTGAGAAAGGGCGAGATGTTCTATTATCTCACCTATACAGCACTCCCCGAAAATTTTGAGAAGCACTTGCCCGACGTTGAAAAAATGATAGAGAATTTTGATATAAGATGATATACTTAGATAACAGCGCGACAACGGAGATATCCTTGTCTGCAAAGAAAAAAATGATTGAGGCGATGGATGTTTACGGCAACCCGTCCTCAACCCACAGGGCAGGAATCGAGGCGCACAGGCTTCTCGACGAGGCGAGAGAAAACGTCGGTGCGGCGTTAGGCGTAGGGCGAATAAATCCCGAAAATCTGATTTTTACAGGCTCGGGAAGCGAAGCGAACAATACCGCGATTCTCGGCAGCGTATACGCAAAAGAGAAGAGAAGAGCAAATAAAATAATCACGACCGATTCCGAGCATCCGTCTGTTGAAAATGTGATGAAAAAGCTCGAAAAAGAGGGCTTTGAGGTTATACGTATCTCAACGAAGGGCGGACGAGTAGACGAGAGCGAATTTCTTTCTGCACTCGATGAAAAAACGCTTCTCGTCTCAATGATGCTCGTAAACAATGAAACAGGCGCGGTCTATGATATAAAGAAGCTTTTTGCGGCGGCAAAGAGGAAAAATCCTGATATCGTCACTCACTGCGACGCGGTTCAGGGCTTTATGAAGGTTCCGTTTACTCCGAAGGCTCTGTTTGCCGACCTTGTCAGCATAAGCGCGCATAAAATTCACGGACCGAAGGGCGTAGGCGCACTGTACGTCAGTCCCGAAATCATCAAGGCAAAGAAGATCGTTCCGTATATAATAGGCGGCGGACAGGAGAGCGGATACCGTTCGGGAACTGAAAACATCGTCGGAATTGCGGGATTCGGTGCGGCAGCCAAGGAATCAAGAGAGAATTTTGCAACCAATATACAAAAAATCGTCACTCTCAGAGATTATTGCGAAAAGGCAGTGCTGAAGGCAGGCTCTCGTCCGAATATTCCCGAGGGAGCGCGTGCGCCGCATGTTTTGAGCGTAACACTGCCCGACATCAAGAGCGAGACCATGCTCAATTTTCTCTCGGGAGAGGGGATCTGCATCTCGGCAGGCTCGGCATGCTCGGCTCATTCCAAAAAAATGTCAGGTACACTTCTTTCTTTCGGTCTGACTCCGCATGAGGCGGATTGCACGGTGCGTGTAAGCTTCAGTGAATACAATACCGAGAGTGACATCGATGCATTTTGCCGAGTGCTTGAAGGGGGCATAAACAGTTTGGTTAGGATAAATCATTAGAATACAGATACAAAAGCAGCAGATTATCTGCAATTTTTGTGTTAGTGACAATTTAACAAGTCAAAACTTAATTAAGCAAAATTAATAAAACCAGCGAAATAATTAAGTAAACTTAATAAATACAATTTATTGATTGCGGAAGGGTGACATCAAAATGGTATACACTATGTTAATCATCTTGTATCTTTTACCAAAAAACCGCGCTTTTTGATCATCCCAATATTCCTCTTGAACTGTTCAAAAAAAATGAAAAAATTTCAAAAAACCTATTGACAAAACAAAATGAGCGTGATATAATATACAAGTCGCAGCGAAAGCATGACATTCGGAAGCATAGCTCAGTTGGGAGAGCATCTGCCTTACAAGCAGAGGGTCATAGGTTCGAGCCCTATTGTTTCCACCAAGTCCTGCGGAC
>JBJDZM010000111.1:0-4814 GCA_051867975.1 Eubacteriales bacterium
CACAGAAAAGCAATGCTTCGCGGAATGGTTACCCTGCTGCTTGAGAACGGACAGGTTGAGACAACACTCACAAGAGCTAAAGAGGTTCGTTCCATCGCAGAAAAAATGATTACACTTGGCAAGAAGAATACACTTGCAAGCCGCAGAGCTGCTCTTGCATACATCACGAAGGAAGACGTTGTAACAAAGTTGTTCAGCGATATCGCTCCTAAGTACGCAAACCGTAACGGCGGTTACACACAGGTACTTAAGATCGGTACACGCCGCGGTGACGCTGCAGAGATGGCAATCGTTCGTCTTATCGACGAGGAAGTTGCAGAATAATTCTCTCTTGAAAAGAAGAATACACACAAAAGGATGCCCGTAGGGCATCCTTTTGTGTTACCCTGCAAAAGCGAAAACGGATGTCTGCCGCGCTTTTTCATATACAGTTAAAAAGTTTATATAAAGACCGAAAAGTATTATATATAGCCCATAAAATTCAGAATTTAGGTCTATAATTAGACTATAAATTTAACAGGAGGCAATTATGAACACCTACACTGCAATCAAAATCAGACTTTTAAAGCTTTGCGATGAGAAGGGAATGTCGGTACATAAGCTTGCCATTGAATCCGCAGTCCCGCCGTCGACGATCAAGAATATTTTGTACGGTAAGAGCAGAAATCCCGGAATTGTAACGCTTAAGATGCTTTGCGACGGTCTTGGGGTTACGCTGACTGAGTTTTTCAGCGGTCCCGAGTTTAAAAATCTCGAACAGGAGATAAAGTAGTTTGTAAATTGCAAAAAGGCTTGTGAATATGCTTGCATAGGGGAACAATATACCTGTGTTGTGATTTCACAAGAAAAATTATGCCAAGTACGGTAAGAGGAGGAAGAAAAGATGGCGGACAAAGAAAACGATACCCTTTCCGAGGAAGAGCACGAAAACGCGGAAAGCCAGCGCGAAGAACAGATAGAAGACAACTTCTCGGAATGTAGGGAATTTCTCGAACGAAAACAGTATTCGCAATTTCGCAAAGCGATTGAGGAAATGAACCCCGTGGATGCCGCAGAGTTCTTTTCCTCACTTGAATACGAGATGATACCTGCCGTCTTTAAGCTCGTTCATAAGGACAGCTTAGCGGAGATTTTTGCCGAGCTTGAAAGTGACGTTCAAGAGAAGATAATTACCGCGATGACCGACCGAGAGATAAGACACATTCTCGACGAGCTTTTCGTCGATGATGCGGTCGACCTGATTGAGGAACTGCCTGCAAATGTTGTCGCGAGGGTTATGAAGGTCGCAACGCCCGAGACTCGCGATGAGATAAACAAATTTCTGGCGTATCCCGAAAACAGCGCGGGAAGTGTCATGACCTCGGAGTTTATAAGCCTTCACAAGAGCATGACCGTTTCCGAGGCGATAGAACATATCAGAAAGACCGGTGTCGACAAGGAGACCGTCTATTCTGCCTATGTTACCGACGAAAAACGCGTTTTGGAAGGTACTGTATCCTTCAAAGAACTGCTTTTCTCAAGCGAAAACAAAACAATAGATTTAATATGTAACAAAGAGTTGATATATGCGTATACGACCGATGACCAGGAGTACGTCGCAGATACGATTGCAAAGTACGGACTTTTGGCTCTCCCGATAGTCGACAATGAAATGAGACTTGTCGGAATAGTTACCGTCGACGATGCTATCGACGTCATTCAGGAAGAGGCGACCGAGGATATCGAAATCATGGCGGCAATCACGCCGTCGGACAAATCGTATATGAAAACGGGAGTATTGGAGACGTGCAGAAAGCGTTTCCCGTGGCTTTTGGTTCTTATGCTCTCGGCAATCTTCTCAAGCGCGATAATCACGCATTATGAGAGCGCGATCGGAACCTATGCGATATTGACCGCATTTTTCCCGATGCTGATGAACACCGGCGGAAATGCCGGAAGTCAGTCGTCGGTTGCGATAATCCGCGCGATGTCGCTTGACGAGATAGGGAAGAGGGACTTTTTCCGTGTCGTCTGGAAGGAATTTCGCGTCTCACTGCTTTGCGCTCTCGGACTCGGCGCGGTCTGCTTTCTCAAGACCATGGCAATTGATTTCCGCTTTGTTCTTGAAGAGACATTGCCGAACGGCGCGATACAGAACAACCTGATGATTTCCTTCGTCGTGAGTATCACCGCCTGCTGTGCGGTCATCTTCGCAAAATTCATCGGCACCATCCTCCCCATGGGAGCTAAAAAAATAGGACTTGACCCCGCCGTCATGGCTTCGCCCTTCATCACAACAATCGTCGACACCGTCACCCTCGTAATTTATTTCGCAATAGCATCTCAGGTTTTAGGTTTTTAGTAGAGAGGGAATTGCAGGGGGGAGGAGAGAACTTTTTGAAAAAAGTTTCTCTCCTCCCCCCCTGCACCCCCCACCTCTTTCAAAAACTTTCTGAAAAAAATTCTCTCCTCCTCTCTGCACCCCCCACCTCTTTCAGATGCTTTCTGAAAAAGTTTCTCTCCTCCCCCCTGCACCCCCCACCTCTTTCAAAAACTTTAAATAAAAAAACTGTTAAGTTTACTAAACTGTGCAGATTACGCTTTGAAGTTCCGTTTGCTTAACCCTATGGGAAAATCATTAAAGAATAGTTTACTTAACTTAACATATTTTCTTGATTTTTGTTTGAATTATTATATTGCATTATCGAGTTGTAATATTTTAGCAAAAGGGAATAATTCAATTGATAAAATAGTTCAAGAGATTAAATAAACTTAACTTTATCGATGCACAGCAATTAATGAATTTTTATTCCTTTTGTAAAAAAATAATGCAAAGCAAGATTAGTTAAGCATACTAAACTCTGCGTCTGCTCCAAAATATCCAATAACATGAATAACCCCTATCCCGATAATCACGAGATAGGGGTTTAGTTTGCTTAACTTGTGCTATTCTTTAAAAATGATGATATCAGCACTTTATTAATTCTGTTACTCTTCGATTTTAGTGATGTTATAATCAATGCTATAACTCATAATCAGTCTGTCGACGGCATTATTGACAGTTCCTTCGTGCGTTGTATAGACGAAGTCGTAATAATCCATATCTTTCTCGCTGCTCCATGATACGCTTCCGTCGGGATGTCTGACGATGTTAAGAGCTTTGACACAAACAAAGCAGTTCGTCAAAATTCCTTTGAACTTTATTCGATAGATGAAGGAACACTTGTTAAAATCTATTTCCTTGTTATCTCTGTTTCTTATCTTCAAGCATGAAAAATAATTTTCTCCTTGCGGTACTAATTCAAATTGTGATAGGTCGCTTTCGGTAAAATAATTTCCATTATTGTAGTCATACATGTTAAAGTTAAAGTTCATAAAAATAATTTCAGAACTTTCAATAAACCAATATGCACTGTTTTCTTTTGCAGTAATATAGTCCTGAAGTTCGCCCCTGATACCTGCCAAATCGGTGTCATTGATTGAGGTGATATATTCCGCTTGATTTTCTACCGTATATGTATATGTTGTTGACGTCATCTCGTATTCTTCGTAAAGTTCGGCATTTATGAAGGATGCGGTTATTGTGACGATGTCACCGTTTTTGTATTCTTCTTTGTCTACACTGTATTGAACATACAGTTGGGCATCCTCACTGCAGTTTGCGTTGTTGATGTGGAGAGTACAGTATGGAGAAATACCTCGGAATATCAGTTGAATTCCCTCGAATGGGTCGATAGGCGTTTTGGGAATCTCGGTATGTGAGTGAATTTCTGCGGTAGCACCTTCAAGTATCTCTCTTTTGTCATTGTATGAGCCGATAACTCCTTTAATTGTGACGTAGTCCCCACGCTCAACCTTTGTTCCGAGCTTGTAAACAAATAACTCGTTGCCGTCCGCATCGGTTATGGTAACACTCATGTTTTTGTACTCATTGTTCCATACGTATTTAATGGTGCTGACTGTTCCGGATACAATTACGTCGGTTCCATCCGGCATAGCGAGTACCTCGGGAATTGTTCTTTTGAGATATTCGTCAGATGATTGTTCGGATATTTCGGCGGTGGCACCTGCAATTATCTCCTTCATATCATTGTATGTGCCGATAATGCCCGAAATCGTCACAACGTCGTTAAGTTGGACATTTGTTTTGAGTCTGTAAATAAATAGCTCGTTGCCGTCCTTGTCGACTATTGTAACACTGATATTGTTGTGTGTATTGTTCCACGGAGTGTCGATTCTTGTGACTATTCCCTTAACAATAACAGCCGTACCGTCTATTGAAGCAAGAGCCTCGGGAATTGTCTTTTCGGCATATACCACGGGAAGGTTTCCGTTGATATCTAAGCTGTATTCATTCCATGAAGTGCCGTTATTATCGGTAATAGTGTAGTAGAACGTTCCGGTCGATGTTGCTCCGGGGGTAATGTCGCTGTCATTTATGAAAATAGAAGCAGCCAAATACTCTTCTTTTGTCGCGTTCCAAATCCAAGTTCCAAAGTCGTTCTCTGTAACGGTATGTGTTTTTGAATAGACCGTTTGATTTGCGGCATTAACTATTCTGACGTTAACGGTTGCGCCGTATTTCATTTCATTTTCGTCCTCATCAAAGAACGAGAAAAGGAAAAAGAAATATCCGTTTTGATTGTCATGGTTAATGTTCATGTTACCGATATACCTGGGGACCTTCTTTTCCTCAATTATTATGTCATCCCCTTCTGTTGTCTCACCCGTAATTTCGGATTCGGCCTCGGTGACGGATTCTTTTTCAGAAACGGATTCTTTTTCGGAAGCGGATTCCTTTTCGGAAACGGATTCCTTTTCGGAAGCGGATTCCT
>JBJDZM010000112.1:0-9258 GCA_051867975.1 Eubacteriales bacterium
TTCGCCAAATTATTTCTCTTAGATTTTTTTACCCCAACTATTGACAAAGAGCCAAGATTAAAAAATGCAAAAACTCCCGAACCTCAGCTTAGATAAAGCTGACTTCGGGAGCTTTTATTATGAATCAACAGATCTGTTCAAGCAACCATTATTTTAGAAGAGATATTGCATCGCCGATAGTCTTTTCAAGTGCTTCGCGACCGTATTTATCCACCTCGGATTTGTTCTTCTCACCGTGTGTGAGACATCCCGCACCGCCGATGCAACCGCCAACACATGCCATTCCCTCGATAAAGTTACCGTCAAGTATGCCCTTGTTCAGCTTAAGAAGTGCCATACGGCATGCCTCGATTCCGTCGCAAACCACGGGTTTGACCTCAAAATCGATATTCTGCTCCTTCATCGCCTGAACTGCGGCATCGGTAAGTCCGCCGCTGCGCGCAAAGATGCGTCCGAAATAGGATGCATTGTCAAGTACGCCCTCTTCAAGCTCCGAAATATCGATATCACGGCTGTCAAAGAGTGCCTGAAGCTCCTCGAACGTCAGCACCGTGTCGACATAGGGCTTGACGCGCTCAAGCTGTATCTCTGCCTTTTTGGCGGTACACGGACCTATAAAAATGACCTTTGCGTTCGGCGTCTTTTCCTTGATGTACTTGGCAAGAGTTGCCATTGGGGAGAGATTGTGAGAAATATGCTCCGAAAGATTCGGGAAATTAGCCTTTATGTACTGAACGAACGCGGGACAGCAGGAGCTTGTGAGTATCTGCTTTTCCGAAAGCTCGCGAGCCTCAGCCATAGCAACCATGTCTGCGCCGAGTGCCGCTTCGATAACGTCGTGGAAGCCGAGCATCTTAAGTCCGGTTATAACCTGTCCGAGCTTCGCATAGGAGAACTGACTTGAAATTGAAGGTGCAACCACGGCGTAGACCTTGCAGCTGTCCCCACCCGACTCGTTCTTGCTCTTTTTGAGGATATCTATGGCATCGAGTATAAAGGACTTGTCCATGATAGCGCCGAAGGGACACTGATAAACGCACGCGCCGCACTGTATGCACTTTTCGTTGTCGATAGCCGCCGCCTTCTGCTCATTCATGGATACCGCCTTGACCTTACAAGCGTTCTGACAAGGACGCTTTCTGCCGACTATCGCGGTGTAGGGGCAGACTCTTGAGCACGCGCCGCATTCCTTACACTTTGTCTTGTCGATATGCGCCACGTGGTCACTGTCAAAGGATATCGCGCCGAATTTACACACGTCCTCGCAACGGTGCGCAAGACATCCGCGGCAGGCGTTCGTCACCTCATATCCTCCGACGGGACATTCATCGCAGGCGATCTCAATGACCTCGATGATGTTCGGGTTGCTTTTATCTCCGCCCATCGCGATCTTGACTCGCTCTCCGAGTATCGCTCTTTCCTTATAAACGCAGCAGCGCATCGTCGGCTGGTTGCCGGGGACTATATTCTTGGGAATGTCCATGACGTTCTCAAGCAATTTGTCATCCCACGCAAGACGTGCGACCTCGCGTAATACCTTATATTTCAAATGTTGTACTTTCGTATCGAATTTACGCATAATTTCTCCAATTCTGCCGCTCTCGGCAGTGCAAATAGTTGTCGTGAAAAGGCATGAGCGCATTTCACTTATAAAAAGTCATCCGCTTTCACGTCCGTTTTCTCAGAAATAACTTACCTTAATGCGTTTGCCCATCTTCTTGAGGCAATCGGAAAGCTCCGAGACCAAATTCATTTTTATATTGAAATTGATTGGAAGATCTGGGTTCTGATGGGCGGGATTTACTGCTCTGCCAACGTAGAAATTTATGTCGGTTGCCTCCTCAAACAAGAGTCGGCTGATAAGCGACGCGCCGTCTTTTTTGAAATTCCAATCCTCGTAAAGCTTGTTTTCGCCGAGGTAATCCTTGGCGTACTCAATTACCCTGTTCATTGTGATAACGCCCTCGGTCACAAGGTCAACTCCCTCGATACAGGCAATCGGGGGGATGTCGCTGCGCTCAAAATTCAGGCTCGCCTGCACGGGCTTGCCGAGGAATCTTGCCGCGATAGACGAGGTCGTACCGCCGCAGACGATATGCTTTCCCTCCTTTGAGAAAAAGAGCGACATCATGCGGTTTGCGTCGTCACGGTTTGAGGGGGGACCGAAGAGGATGTTCATGGGTTCCCTCTTGCGTATCTTGACGACGCAGGCGGTCGTATCGTCTCCGGGCCTGTTGCCGTAAAGGTTATTACACTCGTCAACCAGCATCGTGGAAAGAGTTTTTGCCGTATATCCGCCGGCAACCAGCGCCTGCATATAATCGGCTATATCCTCTCTCCTCCATCCGAAATTGTATTTTCCGCCCATGCCCGCGTGCGGACAGCCGTCGCTCATGGCGATAAAGACGTCGTCCTCCTGCAGTTTTATAGTCGATTTGTATATCTTCTTACCGCCGATGTTCATCTCGGTCTTGGGATAATCGTATTGGTCGTAATTCCTTATTATAATAACGTGAGGATTATCGTACTGAATTATCTCCGCTACCTCATTGTTGAGAATATGAATGATCGTGAACGTGGAATACGCCACGCCGCGCACCGAGCATACGGGAAGCGTTGCGGCAATTGTTGAGACACATTCCTCAATAGGAAGTCCTGCCGCCATCATCGTTGAGATGATCTTCGATGTCAGCGTGGAGAGGATACTCGCCTTAACGCCCGAGCCAAGTCCGTCCGCCAACACGATGACGGTCGAATTCTCGTTTTCCTCCACAACGTCTACGTGGTCGCCGCAAAGCTCTTCGCCTTCATGATTGATGCTCTTATATCCGATATCTGCACACAAATCATTCATCGTCGATAGACTCCTTCAGCTTTGTCAGGGCGATCTTCGTCTCTGCCGCCGTTTCACCGAGCAGTGACGCGATCTCCTGAACAATTCTCATCTGCTTTTCAACCACCGTATCGGCGACCTCAACCGTCTGCTTATTTATTCTCGCCTTCTTTTCCCTCTCGGACTCTTCAAGGGTTATATCACGCATAATGCCTATCAGCATGCGTGAATCGGGGTCGTAAACTATCGTCTGTTTTATGTATTTCTTATATTCCGCGAGATACGTGCGCCTGTCGCGTATGCTCCTTCCGCTCTCTTTTACCTGAATGAACAGAGTCGGGTCAAGTATGCGGATGACAGGCTCGCCCAGCACGTCGCTCTCTGAACGGATATTCATGATCTTGCACGCGGCGGCATTTATCTGCTGAACCTCAAGATTTTCGTTGAGCGCTATAAGTCCGTTCGGTGTATTTTTCACGATCGTATCCGAGAAGCTCTCCGCCTTATCCTTTAAGAATGGCAGGCACATGGAGATCTCCGCCTTGCCCTGAATTATGGCAATTGCCTTGTCACGGCAGGAATTGTAGCCGCAGGAGCCGCAGTTGAGTTCGTCGGATTCCTTGAATTTGCCCATCTGACGGAGAACCGCCATTATCTCGCTCTCCGAAGGTCGGGGGAGCTTGCGGTCTATTGCCGTAAAGGGCTTTTTGATTTCAAGGGGATCGGGCTGTGCTACGTCAAAGTCACGCTCGCCGGCATAATCGGAAATCGTCTTGTAATCCTTTATGGGCGAGGAACGGTGATACTTTTCCATGACCGGACCGCCTATGCAGCTGCCGATACAAGCCGACATTTCAATAAAGCATTTATGTATCTTTCCGCTCTCTATGTCCTTCAAAGCCGAGATGCAGCTCTCGACGCCGTCAATTGCGAGATAGGTATACCCCTCTGCGTTCTGCGCCATGGTCTTGAGTATTCCGCCCGTTGTCGGGAAGAAACGCGCGCGGCTTTCGGGATTTACGTCCATTTCTTTTTCAAGCTCGATCTTCTCTGTCTTGAGCCAATTCGTCAGCTCCTCAAAGGTGAGCACCGCATCAACTATTCCCTCGTAATATTCAGCCTCATCCTTCTTTGCCACGCAAGGACCGATAAAGACCGTCTTTGCATCAGGCACTCTCTTCTTTATATCCGCGCAGTGCGCCTGCATAGGCGACATAACGTCCGCCAGATATTCAAGACAGGACGGAAAATATTTTTGAATAAGCAGATTGACCGAATGACAGCATGAGCTGATAACTACGTCTCTGCACTCCTCTTTGAGCATGCGGTCGTACTCGGTTTTGACAATTGTCGCACCGACGGCGGTCTCCTCAACGTCGCAAAAGCCGAGCTTCTTGAGAGCGCGCCTCATCGACTCGATACCTACGCCGTCGTAATTGGCAACAAAGGACGGTGCAAGGCTGACGTATACGGGGTCTTTGCTTTGCAAAAGCACCCTTGCCTTCTCTGTTCCGTCAACTATCTCCTTTGCATTTTGAGGGCAGACGACAAAGCAATGACCGCACAAAATGCACTCATTGTCTATAATATGCGCTTGGTTGCCCGAAAAGCGAATCGCCTTCACGGGACAGTGACGGATGCACTTATAGCAGTTTTTGCAGTTTGATTTTTTAAGTGTCAAGCAGTTTGCCATGACCTTTAAATCCTTTCACTTTCTATTACGTCAAGTATATTTTTCTTGAAAAAATCTCTGAAATTCTCTCTTGTCACACCGACGTGGACGTCATCGTTTATCTGAACGGTAACGCCGACACGGTTGCACTTTCCTATGCAAAAGCTGCCCGAAAGCACGACCTCGTCTTCAATGTGATATTCCTCTATGGCACTCTCCAAAAGCTCAACTATATCCTGTGAGCCTTTAAGATAGCATGATGAGCCGACACAAACCTGAATGAACAACATCTGTTTATACCCTTGCAAGCACTTCTTTTGCGAAAAATTCTCCTACGTTTTCCGGAGTGACCGAATGGAAGGCATCATTTACCGTTACGCATACGCCCTGCTGACATTTACCCATGCAGAACGTGCCGCCAAGCTCGACCTTGTCGCCGATATTATTCTCGTTTATCAGATACTGAAGCTGCTCGACTACCTGACGTGAGCCTTTGATATGGCATGAGCTTCCGATACAAACCGTTACTTTAAGCATAATATTTACCTCAGATCATTAATATTTTAAATCGGTCAGGGGAATTTCCCCTGACCGTCATATCGGGGCAAGATCTTACTGATAATCGACAACGCCGACCCAGCTCATAAGGAATTCGCGCTCTTTTTCGTTGCCCTTGACCGACTGCGATGCCGCTACGATGGGCATCCATTTCTGGACGTACTGCTTTGCGGTGTCGCTCTTTTTGCAGAAGGTGTTGAGGTAGAACTCCGCGCCCTCCTCGTCGCCCGCCAGCCAGAAGAGCAGATACGTGCGCGCAACGTCGGCAGATGCGTTGCCCTGTGTTGCGTGAGACCAGTCAAGGATGTAGGGTGTGCCGTCGTCGGTGATGATAATGTTTGAGGGGTTGAAATCTCCGTGGCAGACCTTGTTGTGCTTGGGCATAGACTCAAGACGTGTGTGAAGGTCGTAACGTGTCGTTGCGTCAAGCGTCGTCTCGCTTATTTTACGGTTCATCTTGTCTTTGAGCTTGTTGAGCAGAGGGCAGGTCTTTGAGTGGACTTCCATCTGGAGATCAACCAAAAGCTCGATATATTCGTTCTTCTTCTCGGGGTTCTCCTCCATAAGCTGTGCGAGAGTCTTTCCCTTTATGAACTCTGAGATGATTGCCCACTTGCCGTCTATTGTCGTAACCTCAAGGATCTTGGGGATATTGAGTCCCGTACTCTCGATCCTCGCCTGGTTGAGTGCCTCATTGAGGACGTCAGCCTTTGAAAAATCCGCATTGAATACCTTGATACATCTCTCACCGTCACGGTAGATAGTCTTATTGTTTCTGACTGCAATTACTCTGTCAAGTTTCATATTCATATCCTCCTTTATTTACGCCTTTTTGCCCTTGCGATAGGGAGTTTTTACGGGGTCGGGAGCCTGAGTGCCGCTTATCTCTGTGGGCATCTCGGGTTCTGTGAAATGCTTGCCGTAGTAAGCATTGAGGTACATCTGCTTTATCTCGCTCATGAGAGGATAACGGGGGTTGGCACCCGTGCACTGGTCGTCAAACGCCTGCTCGGTCATGTCGTCAAGACGCGCAAGGAAGTCGGCCTCGTCGATTCCGTAGTCCTTGATAGTCGCCTTGATGCCAACACGAGCTTTGAGGTCGTTAATTGCCTTGATAAGATTTTCAAGTTTCTCTTCGTCGCTCTCTCCGCCGAGTCCGAGGTAGTCCGCAATCTCCGCGTATCTTGCGAGAGTATGAGGATGGTCATACTGCGAGAAGGTACCCATCTTCACGGGAGCCTCGCTTGCGTTGAAGCGAAGGACCTCTTCTATCATAAGAGCATTCGCAACGCCGTGAGGCAGGTGGTGGAACGCGCCGAGCTTGTGCGCCATCGAGTGGCATACGCCGAGGAATGCGTTTGCAAATGCCATACCTGCCATGGTAGCGGCGTTTGCCATCTTCTCTCTCGCCTCAACGTCTGTCTGACCGTTATCATATGCTCTGGGAAGATACTTGAAGATGTTTTTAAGTGCCTGAAGCGCAAGACCGTCCGTGTAATCCGTCGCGAGCATAGCGGCGTATGCTTCGACCGCGTGTGTAACCGCGTCAATACCCGATGCCGCAGTCAATCCGCGCGGAGCGGACATATGGAAATCGGTGTCGATTATCGCCATGTTGGGAAGAAGCTCGTAATCTGCAAGAGGATACTTAACGCCGGTCTTTTCGTCGGTGATGACCGCGAAGGGTGTTACCTCCGAGCCTGTTCCGGCAGAAGTCGGAATTGCGATGAAGTACGCCTTCTCACCCATCTTCGGGAATGTATATACTCTCTTACGGATATCGATAAATCTCATCGCCATATCCATAAAGTCTGCCTCGGGATGCTCGTAAAGAACCCACATGATCTTACCTGCGTCCATAGCGGAGCCGCCGCCGAGCGCGATTATCGTATCGGGCTGGAACGCTCTCATCTGAGCCGCGCCTTCGATTGCGTTTGCGAGAGTCGGGTCGGGCTGGACGTTGAAGAACGTCGCGTGCTGAATACCCATCTCGTCGAGCTTATCTGTAATCGGCTTCGTGTAGCCGTTCTGATAAAGGAAGGTGTCCGTTACGATAAACGCCTTCTTTGCGCCTCTTACGGTCTTGAGTTCATCAAGAGCTACGGGGAGGCAACCCTTCTTTATATAAATCTTTTGGGGTGCTCTGAACCAAAGCATATTCTCTCTCCTCTCGGCTACTGTTTTTATATTGATAAGGTGCTTTACACCGACGTTCTCGGATACGCTGTTACCGCCCCAAGAGCCGCAACCGAGTGTGAGCGAGGGAGCGAGCTTGAAGTTGTAAAGGTCACCGATACCGCCGTGAGCGGAGGGAGTATTGACGAGAATACGGCAGGTCTTCATGCGGGATGCAAACTCGGAAAGTTTTTCCTTTTCGGTCATCTCGTTGAGGTAAACGGACGAGGTGTGACCGTAGCCGCCGTCGGCAACAAGTCTGTCTGCCTTGTCAAGTGCATCGGAGAAATCCTTTGCCTTATACATCGCAAGCACGGGAGAGAGCTTTTCATGGGCAAATTCCTCTGAAAGCTCAACGCTCTCGACCTCGCCGATGAGGATCTTTGTGCCGGCGGGTACACTTACGCCTGCAAGCTCGGCGATCTTAGCCGCTCTCTGACCGACGATCTTTGCGTTAAGTGCGCCGTTTATGATGATCGTCTTGCGAACCTTCTCGGTCTCCTCAGCGTCAAGGAAATAGCATCCTCTTGCCGCAAATTCCGCCTTGACCGCGTCGTAGATAGACTCCATAACGATAACCGACTGCTCCGATGCGCATATCATACCGTTATCGAAGGTCTTGGAGTGAATTATCGAGTTGACCGCGAGAAGGATGTCGGCGGTATCGTCGATGATTGCGGGAGTGTTACCCGCGCCGACACCGAGAGCCGGCTTTCCGCTCGAATATGCCGCCTTGACCATTCCGGGACCGCCTGTCGCCAGAATGATGTCCGCTTCCTTCATGACCGTGTTTGTCATTTCAAGCGAGGGAATGTCGATCCAATCTATGATTCCTTCGGGCGCGCCTGCGGCTACTGCCGCCTCAAGTACGAGCTTTGCAGCCGCGATGGTTGAGTTCTTTGCGCGGGGGTGAGGGCTGATAATAATGGCATTACGGGTCTTCAGCGCAAGCAAGCACTTGAAAATAGCGGTCGACGTGGGGTTTGTCGTGGGAATTACCGCGGCAACAACGCCGATAGGCTCTGCAATCTTTTTTATGCCGTATGCAGTGTCTTCCTCGATAACTCCGCAGGTCTTCGTATTCTTGTACGCGTTGTAGATGTATTCAGCGGCGTAGTGATTCTTTATCACCTTGTCCTCTACAATACCCATTCCGGTCTCTTCAACCGCAAGCTTTGCAAGGCTTATTCTCGCCTTGTCTGCCGCGGATGCCGCCGCCAAGAAGATCTTATCGACCTGTTCCTGTGTGTAGGTCGCGAAAATCTTCTGCGCCGCTCTCACACGGTCGAGCGCTTCGTACAGCTTTTCTACGCTGTCTACGATTTCGTAAGCTTTGTTTTCCATTTTTCATGTCCTCCTGAAAATTATATACTGATTTGGTTGTTTAAATGTGCGAGTGATAACGCTAAATTTTCCTGCTTTAACAGTACGCCCGACGGAACCTTGAGCGCGCACGGGGCAAAATTCCATATCGCCGTAATACCGCACGATACAAGGCGGTCGCAAACCTGTTGCGCAGAGCTCTGCCCTACCGTTATAATTCCTATTTTCACGTCATGCTCCTTGCAAAATGAATCGAGCGCCTCTATCGGCAAAATCTCTTTTGAGCTTTTGTTTTCCTTGCGAATGACCTGCTCATCACGGTCAAACGCGGCGGCAATCTTTACGCCGAACTCCTCAAAGCCGTCGTAATCGAGCAACGCCTTTCCTAGCTTTCCCGCGCCGACTAAAACCGCCTCAGTCAGTCTATCGTATCCGAGATGGCGTTCAAGGTCGCATATCAGATTTTTTATTTCGTAGCCGACCTTCGGTTTTCCCGCGCCGCTGACTGCCGCCAAGTCCTTGCGAACCTGAACCTCGCCGAGAGAGAGTCCCTTTGCGATAGCCGTTGCGGATATCGTACTGCCCTGCGTTTTGGGCAAATCCCTCAGATACTGAAGATACTGCGGAAGTCTTCCGAGTGTTGCCTTTGGAATAGAATATCCGTTCATTTGCCACCTCCCTGTTTTCATCATCAATA
>JBJDZM010000112.1:9358-22472 GCA_051867975.1 Eubacteriales bacterium
GCCTTTGGAATAGAATATCCGTTCATTTGCCACCTCCCTGTTTTCATCATCAATAATGTGCCATAAATTCAACTCCCCTGCACCGAGGGGGCGGTTTACAGTTGCTCAGACCGAACGCTTGCGTTCAGCGTTTGCGGCAAACAGCTAAATAACAGTCTTTCCGCGCCGCACATTATCCCATAAATATGACTCGGACTGAACGCTTGCGTTCAGCGTTTGCGGCAAATAGTTAAAAAGTAAAAGTCGTTTTCGCGCCGCATGTCCTCACAATGTATATTATATCACACCTTTTCCCTTTTGGGAATTATAAAAAAGTTATATCGGTATTATATATATCGATATAATGATAATCGATATACTATTTATCAAAAGAACAGGGGCTTTTTTGTTCAAGATGACGAATAATTTACCGAAAATTTGGATATAAGAAACAAAGGCAGTATCGCAACGACATTTTTCACATTACTTACAATTTTATAATATCACACTTCAGTTAAAATTTCAATAATAATTTATAAATTCATCAAAATAAACAAAAGGCCATTCCCATATGAAATGACCTTTTGAATTATCGTAAAATTATTTGCTCAAAGCCTCATCAATAGCCCTTGCCGCAACCTTGCCCGCGCCCATAGCGGAGATGACCGTAGCCGCGCCCGTGACAGCGTCACCGCCTGCGTAAACATTGTTGCGCGAGGTGAGTCCGTCCTCGTTGACTACGATACCGCCGTGGCGGTTGACCTCAAGTCCCTCCGTAGTCGACTTGATAAGGGGGTTCGGAGAGGTTCCTATCGACATAATGACTGTATCGACGTCAATTGTAAATTCACTGTTCGGAATTTCAACGGGACGTCTTCTGCCGCGCTCGTCAGGCTCGCCAAGCTCCATTCTGACGCACTTCATGCCCGTAACGAAGCCGTTTTTGGGGTCTCTTGCGTCGTTGGGGTTGTTATAGCCGAGGATCTCGGTGGGATTGCAAAGCAGACGGAATTCGATTCCCTCCTCCTCTGCATGCTCGACCTCCTCGCGTCTTGCCGGCAACTCCTCCATCGAACGGCGGTAAACGATATATACCTTCTCCGCTCCGAGACGAAGTGCAGTTCTTGCCGCGTCCATTGCGACGTTACCGCCGCCGACAACCGCGACGCGTCCGCCCTTCATGATAGGCGTTTCGGGGTCGTCAAGGTATGACTTCATAAGATTGCTTCTCGTGAGGAACTCGTTTGCGGAATAAACGCCCTTATAGGACTCTCCGGGAATACCCATGAAGTTGGGAAGTCCCGCGCCCGAGCCGACGAACACTGCCTCATATCCCATACCGAAAAGCTCGTCTATGGTCAAGGTCTTGCCGATAACGACGTTAGTTTCGATCTTAACGCCGAGCTTGTTGAGTGTATCGACCTCTTTTGCAACTATCTTCTTAGGGAGACGGAATTCGGGGATGCCGTAGACCAGAACGCCACCTGCGGTGTGAAGTGCCTCGAAAACCGTCACCTCATATCCCTTCTTCGCAAGGTCACCTGCGCACGTGAGTCCCGAAGGTCCCGAACCGACGACTGCTACTCTGTGTCCGTTGCTCTCGGGGCGGACAGGCTCTTCGGTGCAGAAGGTATTGTGCCAATCGGCAACGAATCTCTCAAGTCTTCCGATACCGACCGACTCGCCCTTAATTCCTCTGACGCACTTCGACTCGCACTGTGTTTCCTGGGGACATACTCGTCCGCAGACTGCGGGGAGAGACGAGGACTTTGATATTATCTGATATGCGCCCTCAAAATCGCCTTCTTTTATCTTTGCGATAAACTCTGGAATGTGAATTTTTACGGGACAGCCGTCAACGCAGGGCATGTTCTTGCAGTTCAAGCAACGCATTGCCTCATCGATTGCCATTTCCTCGGTGTAACCCGTTGCAACCTCGTTAAAGTTATGTGCGCGTACCTTCGCGTCCTGCGTAGGCATTGCGTTTCTCGTAAGGCTCATATTTGCTTTTGCCATATCAGTTGCCCTCCTTTTTGAAAAGATTACAAGAGGACTCGTATGCGTGACGCTCAAAATCCGAGTACATTCTTCCTCTTGACATAGCCTCGTCAAAGTCGATTTCATATCCGTTGAAGTCGGGACCGTCAACGCAGGCAAACTTTGTTACCTTCTTGCCGTCGACGTTGAGCGTGAGTCGGCAACCGCCGCACATTCCCGTTCCGTCGATCATGATGGGGTTCATTGATGCGGTCACCGGTATGCCATAGGGCTTCGCCGTTGCGACCACGAACTTCATCATGATAAGCGGACCTATCGTGATGATCATATCGAATTTCTCGCCTCTCTCAAGCATTTCCTTAAGCGGTACGGTGACGTTTCCGTGCTCGCCGTACGAGCCGTCGTCGGTCATGACGCGGAGAGTGTCCGAGCATGCACGGAACTCGTCCTCAAGGATAAGCAGATCCTTGTTTCGGAATCCGATGATGCTTGTGACGTCGGCACCTCTTCTGTGCATTTCCTCGGCGATGGGCATGGCGATAGCGCAACCGACTCCGCCGCCTACGATGCATACCTTCTTAATTCCGTCAAGGTGCGTTGCGACTCCCAAGGGTCCGACGAAATCCTGTATGTATTCGCCCTCTTCCTTGAAGGAAAGCTTCTTCGTCGTTCCGCCGACGACCTGGAAAATGATCTTGACTGTTCCCTTCTCCTTGTTGACTCCGGCAACGGTAAGCGGAATACGCTCGCCGTTCTCGTCGACGCGAAGAATGATGAACTGTCCGGGCTTCGCTTTGTTGGCAACCAGCGGTGCCTCTATCCAAAGCTGGATAACCGTGGGATTGAGAACCTTTTTTTCAACTATTCTGTACATTTTTCCTCCGTATAGACGGCAAAGAAAACTCAATGACCGTCTCTTATTTATTTATGAAACAAAGCACAAATCTGACGAAGCCTTCGCTCCGTCAGAAATGCGCGGTGTTACCCATAATTTAGGGTATTACCCGTTATTAAAAATCGACCTCTGTGTCGTAGTAGCAGCACTTGAGCAGCTTTTCCATTTCCTCAACCGAGATAGCTCTGGGGTTGGAGCCTGTGCATGCGTCTCCGACCGCATTCTTTGCAATCTCGGGAAGTCTCTCAAGGAAGATGTTTTCGGGAATAAAGCCGTTCTCTGTTGGAAGACTGTCAAGACCGTAGTTCTTGATGCACTGAGGAATATTGAGCGCGTCGTTCATGCCGCGAAGGTGAGAAATGAGGTTTGCAACCTTCTCGTCGTCGTTTGCTCCGCCGAGTCCCATGTAATCGGCGATAACGCCGTAGCGCTTCTTTGCGGTCTCATTCTTTGCGTTGAACGCGATGACCTTGGGAAGGTACATAGCGTTAGCTGCACCGTGAATGATGTGCGCGCCGAGGTCCTCAAATGCAGCACCCGTCTTGTGCGCCATTGAGTGAACGATACCGAGAAGTGCGTTCGAGAATGCCATACCTGCAAGGCACTGTGCGTTGTGCATCGAAGCACGCTTCGTCATGTCACCGTTGTAGGAAGGAATGAGGTCTTCCTGGATCATTTTGATCGCGAAGATCGCAAGGGGATCTGTGAACTCGCAGTTAGCGGTTGAAACATACGCCTCGATCGCGTGTGTCATAGCGTCCATACCCGTGTGAGCGGTGAGCTTCTTGGGCATTGTCTCTGCGAGGTCGGGGTCAACGATTGCGACGTCGGGAGTGATCTCGAAGTCAGCGAGGGGATACTTGATTCCCTTCTTGTAGTCTGTGATGACCGAGAAAGCGGTAACCTCGGTTGCTGTTCCCGATGTAGAAGGAATCGCGCAGAAGCGAGCCTTCTTACGAAGCTCCGGAATACCGAATACTACGCACATCTCTTCAAACGTGATCTCGGGATATTCGTACTTTATCCACATAGCCTTTGCGGCATCGATAGGCGAACCGCCGCCGATCGCTACGATCCAGTCGGGCTGGAATTTTTCCATAGCCTCAGCGCCGCGCATAACGGTGTCAACAGACGGGTCGGGCTCGATTCCCTCGAAAAGCTCAACCTCCATGCCTGCTTCTTTGAGGTAGGAAACAACTCTGTCAAGGAAGCCAAAACGCTTCATGGAGCCGCCGCCGACGCAGACCATCGCGCGGGTTCCCTTAAGATTCTTCAGCGCCTCAAGAGCGCCCTTGCCGTGGTAGAGGTCGCGGGGTAATGTAAAACGTGCCATAATTTTTTCTCCTCATATGTAAGAATTTTTTTACGTTTGTATTCTAACACAAGAAAAGACATTTGGGAATAATTAAATTGTTATATCGGTATTATCAATATCGATATATGTCATATCAATTTGAGTTTTTTGTGTATTTATGCTGAAGATAATGACTCATTTCAGGTACCTTCTGCGAGACTCACAAAGCTCCGTGATAAACTGCTTATCGAGCTTTGAGAGCTTGTAGCCTTCCCTGTAAATGAGAACGTCCTTGTATATTTTTTTGTTCTCCGCGCAATTTCTCTGAACCAGACCGTAACGGTCAAGCACCTTTTTCGGCGCAGGAGATATCCACATAAAGGTTTCGGGATTTTCCGAGAGAAGGTCATATTGGCTCGCGCGCTCAAAGACGAAAATGCGGCGGCTTACGTTGTCGGGAAGCTCGTCCTTTACCACCTTTGAAAGCGGCAGTGTCGGGACGTATGGGTCGGCGTGAGCAATCTCCATGTAGGGCGAAAGATCGTCAAAATATATCTCGTCCTTCGCGGCAAGCGGATTATCTCGGCTCATGATGAGCGTGTATGAAAATTCCGCCACCATCTCGTACGCAAGTCCCTTTTCTTCAAGCATTGACTTGAAAAATCCGTCGTAATTCTCTGCGTAGCGAATTATACCGAGCTTGTAGTCGTTATTGAGGACGGTATTTATCGTGCTTTGAGAGTTTGTTTCCTTATAAAATATCTCCGCAGGGTCAACGCCGATACTCTTTGAAAACTCGGCAAAGGCGGCGGAAATATAGCCGGCGCGAGGGACGGATATGGAGAACTTCTGCTTTTTCATCGAGCCTTGCTTGTAAAGCATCTCGACCTCGTCTATCTGCTTTAGGATACTCTGCGCGTAGCTTATGAATTCCTCGCCCTCGGGAGTCAGCACCATACCCTTTGCGCTGCGGTTGAAGATCGTGATGCCGAGGTCAGCCTCAAGCTCCTTTATGGAACGGCTGATATTGGGCTGTGCGATGATCAGAGTCTCCGCCGCCTTGTTAAGCGAGCCGAGCCTTGCAACCTCAACGGCGTATTTCATATGAAGAATATTCATAATGATATTATCTCCTTCGGGCTGATTTCTTGCTGCGTGATGATTTTTTCCACTGACGTGTGGACGATCCAAGGAAGCATGTGATCCGTTTTTCGCCTTCTACATGTATATTATATCACGAGTAAAAATGCTTGCTTGCAAGGGCATTTTTACGACCTGATTCAATAACGCAGGCACGCGGAGCGTGCGCATGCAAGACTTTCTGCGTATATTATATCACAAGTAAAAATGCTTGCTTGCAAGGGCATTTTTACGACCTGATTCAATAACGCAGGCACGCGGAGCGTGCGCAGGGTGCAGCCCAAAGGCTTGCGCATGCAAGACTTTCTGCGTATATTATATCATAAACGAAAAAAAAGTCAAGAGAAATGAAAAAAAACTCCGATTCTTCAAAAAAAAACTCATGATTTCAAAAAATTCTCCGCTTTACATAATCTTTACACAGGCAAAACCTTCTTTTGATAGTAGCAGATAGAAAAACGTGGTAAACTATGTGTGTCAAAACAAAAAGAAAAGGAGTTTTACAAACATGAAAAAAATTTTGGCACTTACGCTTGCATTACTTACAATTTTCGCTTTCGCATCCTGCGGCGGCGGCGAAAAGAACATTTCAGTCATCGTCCGTGAACAGGGCAGCGGAACGAGAGAAGCCTTTGACAAGGTAGTCACAGACGGCACGCACTTCCTTGAAGAAAAGGATGCGGACGGCAAAAAGGTCTACAACACGACGGACACCGCCATTCAGCAGACCAAAACCGGAACGGTGCTCTCCGCAGTCGCATCCGACAAAAACGCCATCGGTTACATTTCCATGGGTTCTGTCAACGACACAATAAACGTCATCAAAGTAAACGGCGTTGCCCCGTCCGAGAAGACCGTGCTCTCGGGCGACTACAAGATCCAGCGTCCCTTCGTGCTGATGACAAAGAAAGGTCAGACCATGACCGACCTCGCCGCCGACTTTATGAACTACCTTAAGAGCGATGCGTCCGCCGCGCACTCTGAATCCGCCGGCTGTATATTCCTAAGTGACCCCGCAAAGCGCGCGAATGAAGGCGCACCTGCCATTGCGGTAACTGCATTTACAAAGCAGGCAGCTCTCCCCACAGGTGACAAAATCGTTATTCGCGGCTCGACCTCTATG
Organism: Eubacteriales bacterium; assembly: GCA_051867975.1. Lineage (GTDB taxonomy): Bacteria > Bacillota > Clostridia > Oscillospirales > CAG-272 > SVTX01. Next base: position 15,788 of record JBJDZM010000112.1, read on the forward strand.
GAGAAGTTCATAAATGCCGCCGCCAAGGGCTACGCTGACCTCTACGGTGCAAAAGCCGAGGACATCTTCGACATTCAGCTTGAAGGCTCGTCCGTTGGAGTTAAGGCAGTTGAGGATGACACAAAGGGAAACGTCATCGGTATGTCCTCTGCATCTGTCAACAAAACGGACATCGACAGCTTCAACGTCTGCCTTGATGCGGTCGTTGTCATCGTAAATAAGGAGAATACGAGCGTCACCGACCTGACACTTGCACAGCTTTACGATATCTTCTCGGGCAAAATTACGAAGTTCAGTGAGTTGAAGTAAGACTATGACCGCTATCAGTTCAAAGAATAAAGAAAAAATCGGAAAAGCGGTCTTTGCGACTGCGGCGGTGATCTGCGTCATCGCCGTAGCCGCCATATTTGCTTTTCTGATTATCAAGAGTATTCCGGCATTCGGCAAGCTCGGAATATTTGAGTTTATGTTCGGCGACAAATGGTCGCCCGACAGACTTGACACCTATGATTCTCCCCTGTCGGGTACCTACGGCATTTTCACCATGATAGTGGGAACGCTGTCTGCAACCGTCGGCGCTCTGCTCATCGGCGGAGTGCTTGGCTATTTTACGGCAGTATTTCTCGCGTTTTACTGCCCCGAAAAGCCGAAACGCATACTCTGTGCCGTCATCAATCTGCTCGCCGGTATTCCGTCGGTCGTTTACGGATTTTTCGGCATCGTCTTCCTCCTGCCGCTCCTTTCGGGTATTGCTCCCAACAACGGCAGCGGACTTTTGGCGACCTCGCTCATTCTCGGCATTATGATACTGCCGACGGTCGTCTCCCTTTCAAGGACGAGCCTTGAAGCCGTGCCGAGAGCCTACTACGAAGGCTCGGTTGCCCTCGGCGCAACACATAGCGAAACCGTCTTCCGCATTATGTCGCCTGCCGCAAGATCGGGCATTACCGCGTCGCTGATTTTAGGCGTAGGACGTGCGCTCGGCGAAACCATGGCGGTAGTGATGGTGGCAGGTAATGCGCCGACCTATCCCGACGGTATCTTCTCTTCTTTCCGTGTGCTTACCGCCAACATCGTCATGGAGATGGGGTATGCAGGCGAGGTGCAAGAGGGCGCGCTTGTTGCCACGGGCGTTGTGCTTCTGCTCTTTGTCCTGCTTGTCAACGTCGTGTTCGGATTTATCTCCAAAAAAGCGGTAGAAAAAAGCGTTAAGAAGCAAAAGGAGCGTCGAACACACCGTCTTTCGCTTTGGCTGAACCGTGTCAAATACGAAATATCCGGCTTTACGCATAAAATAAAGGCTGTCACCATTTGCAAAGGAATGGCAATTTTCAGCGGTATTCTGGCGGCGGTCGTTCTCATTTTGGTCATCGGGTTTATCTTTGCCAAGGGTATGCCGTATCTCATTCAAAATCCTTCCATTATTTACGGCAAATATGAGTTTGCATCCGAAAACATCACAATTCTGCCTGCCATTATCACGACATTGTATGCGGTGGCAATCAGCCTGCTTATCGCCGTTCCCATCGGCATTATGACGGCTATATTCCTCAATGAATACGCCAAACGAGGTAACATTCTCGTTCGCATCATCCGCTCTGCCATTGATATTTTAGCCGGTGTTCCGTCTATCGTATACGGACTTTTCGGCATGATCGCGTTCGTTCCGCTCCTTGGCGGTTCGGGTTCGATTCTCTCGGGCTCGCTGACCGTCAGCATTATGCTGCTCCCGACCATTGTCCGCTCCACCGAGGAAAGTCTTAAGTCGGTGGCGGATTCGATGCGTGAGGGCAGTCTGGCACTCGGTGCGGGCAAGCTGCGCACCATCTTTAAAATCGTTCTCCCCTCGGCTCTGCCCGGTATTCTCTCGGCGGTCATTCTGTCCATGGGGCGTGTCATCAGCGAATCGGCTCCCTTCCTTTACACTATGGGCTCGGTGATCACGGCAGTCCCGAAGGGCATTATGGACAGCGGCGCTTCGCTTGCCGTGGCACTCTATCAGCTTTCGGGCGAGGGGTGGTATATTAATGAAGCCTATGCAACGGCGGTCGTGCTTATCGTTCTTGTGCTTGCGCTTAATATATGTGCAGAAGCACTTGCAGGCAAACTTTCAAAGAAACTTAACGGAGTAACAAATGGAAAATAAAAATACGACACAAAAACCTCTTTTCGGGCAAAATATATCCGTGAAAAACGCAAATTTATGGTACGGGGATTTTCAGGCGATAAAGAACATAAGCGTGGAAATACCCGAGAGGCAAGTAACCGCCTTCATCGGACCTTCGGGATGCGGAAAATCCACCTTTCTAAAATGCTTTAACCGCATGAACGACCTCGTCCCCGGCTGCCGTGTCGAGGGGGAGTTCAAAATCGGGGACGTCGACATTTACGGAAAGGTCGACATAAACTACCTGCGCCGCAACGTCGGCATGGTTTTCCAAAAGCCTAATCCCTTTCCCATGAGTGTCTACGACAATATCGCCTACGGTCCCCGCACCTTCGGAATTCACAAGCGAAGCGAGCTTGACGAGATCGTGGAAGCCTCGCTCCGTGGGGCGGCGATGTGGGAGGAGCTTAAGGACAGACTTGACAAATCCGCGCTCGGTCTTTCGGGCGGTCAGCAACAAAGGCTTTGTATTGCACGTGCGCTCGCCGTCAAGCCCGGCATCATCCTTATGGACGAGCCGACCTCGGCACTTGATCCCATTTCCACGGGCAAGATCGAGGAGCTGTGCGAGGAGCTGACAAAGACCACCACAATAGTCATCGTCACCCACAATATGCAACAGGCAACGAGAATTTCGGATAAGACGGGTTTTTTCCTGCTCGGCGATCTTGTTGAGTTCGGGGACACAGATGAAATATTCACTGACCCCAAGGATGAACGCACCGAGCGATATATTACGGGAAGATTCGGTTAAGGCGTTGAGGGAACCTCTAAAAATTCCCCGCACGACGAATCGACGAAATCTTTTCCGCCATTCGTCACAAAAATTCTTCGCGTAGGTGGTACTACTCGTGCGAATTTTTGTTTTGACTGACGAAAAATCTTTTTGTCGCTCGCCGCACGTTGAATTATTAGAGGTCCCCTTGAAAAATTCATAAAAACATGATATAATAGGAGATGTAACGGAAATGTCTGTGAGAAAACAATTTGAAGAAGAATTGACAGAACTGAAAACAGAGCTTGCCCTGATGTGCTGTCTTACGGCAGATATGATTGAAAAAGCCACCGACGCACTTTTGCGCCTTGACCGTGAGCTTGGCAGGAGTCTTGCCGAGATCGACAAGCGCGTGGACGAGTACGAGATGGATATTGAAAAGAAGTGTATGCGCTTGCTTATCCGTCAGCAACCCGTGGCAAAGGATTTTCGCGAGGTATCAACGGCTCTCAAAATGATAACCGATATTGAGCGTTTCGGCGACCAAGCCGCCGATATCGGCGACCTTGTGGCAACAATGCCCGGCGACACCTATATCAAGAAGCTTGAGCATCTTTCGGCTATGGGTGCGCTTGCCGTGCGCATGGTCAAGGACAGTGTAAACTCCTTTACGCAGAACGACGAGGCTCTTGCCGACAGGGTGATAGCTCTTGACGATGAAATGGACGAGATGTTCCTCTCTGTCCAGCACGACCTGATTGCACTGATCGAACAGGACGGAAAGAAAAACGGCGACCAAGCCATAACGCTTATGATGGTCGCCAAGTATTTGGAGCGCATCGGAGACCATGCCGTCAACGTATGCGAATGGACGAAATATAACGAAACGGGGGTACATCAAAAATTTTGAAAACACAGTCGAAAATTTTTATTGTAGAGGATGATGAGGGCATACGCGAGGTCTATTCGGGAGCCTTTGAAGACGACTACGACACGCAGATGTTTGAGTGCGGAGCGGATTTTTTTGCGGAATTTCCGAAAAACCGTCCCGACCTCATTATCCTTGACATCATGCTTCCCGACATGGACGGCTACACCATTTTGCAAAAGATCAGAGCGACAGACGAGCGCGTGCCCGTCATAATCGTCAGCGCAAAAAACGATGAGATCAGTTTTGTCAAGGGACTTAATAAGGGCGCGGACGACTATATGGCAAAGCCCTTTTCCATTCTCGAACTGCTCGCCCGTGTCAAGACCAATCTGCGCCGCGCCAATCTCTATATTTCGTCCGTCGGGGGCTTTTCGGTGGACAGAAATACATATAAGGTGAGCTTTGACGGAAAAGACCTCGGTCTGACGCTCAAGGAATACAAATTGCTCGATATTCTCATCGGAAACGCAGGCGTGACGGTTGAGCGGGAGCAGCTTTTCCGTGAAGTGTGGGGAGATGATTTCATGGGCGAAACACGCACGCTTGACATGCACATGGCGACACTCAGAGAAAAAATCAAGGAGGCAGGCGGCGGCGACCCGATCATAACCGTTCGCGGCATCGGCTACCGCTTTGAGGGAAAATGAGAAAAAAGATATTTTTGCGGTTCTTCCTCATGACATTTTGCGCCGTGCTGTTGGTATTCGGCTCGGGAATTTTTGCAATTCATCGGAACAATGAAAAAATCATCGAGGAGCGGCTCGTGCTTGAAAGCGACCTTTTGCTCTATCTCTTGAAAACAGAAGATGACGTTGCAAAGCTGGAGCCTTATGTCAACAAGGAAGATTTCCGTATCACCGTCCTCAAAAAGGACGGAAGTGTCATATATGAGAGCAGTATTCCCGGCGATGTTTTGGAAGAAAATCACTCGGACAGAGAGGAAATAGTCTCCGCCCTGAACGGTACCCCAAAAACCGTAGAACGCTATTCCGACTCCTTTGGGTGCAATATGACCTATTACTCCGTTGCCTCGAAATTTGAAAACGGCGACACCTATATTTTGCGTTTGGCGGTTCGTTCGGCGAACATCACCGCCTATCTCGGCGTTATGCTTCCCTTTTTATGCCTCGTTTTGGTCGTTACTCTCGTGCTTGCGGGATTTATCGCCGACAAACTGTCGACGCAGCTTTCAAACAAGGTAAAATCAGTCGGCGACGGACTTCGCTCACTGAACGAAGGACATTACACGCCGATTGAGACCGACAGCAGCGAAGCCGAATTCTACACCGTGTTCCGCGAGATAAACGAGCTTGCCGAAACGACGCATAAGCATCTTTGCACCTTGGAAGAAGAACAAAACAAGCTGAAGACCGTGCTTGACAACATTTCGCAAGGTATTGTCGCCGTAGATGCGGATGGTAAGATAGTCTTTGCCAATCCTGCGGTATGCTCGCTTTTCGGGACACATAACCACCAAGTCGGAAATCCGCTTCTCTTTCTCATTGAGGATATAGGTCTTTACGAAAAAATATCGGCATGTGCCGGGACCGATGCCGATTTTGAATACAAACTCGGTGAAAAAGAGCTTTCGGTCGCCATACGGCACATAAAAACAGAGGACAGAAGCTCTGTCTCAAGCATTATCATTCTGACCGATATCACAAAAGAAAAAAACATTGCAAGAGAAAAAAGCGACTTCTTTGCCAATGCCTCGCACGAGCTGAAAACGCCTATCACGGTTCTCATGGGACTTACCGAGCTAATGCTTGCAAAGAGTACCCCCGACGGCTCGGACCGCGCGCAGCTGGAGCGCATCCACCACGAGAGCAGCCGTCTCGGCGGACTTATCTCGGACATGCTGGAGCTTTCGGGATTGGAGCGGAAAACCCCGGGTGAGAGTGCCAAAACCGAAGTTGACCTTCGTGCCGTTGCCGAGGAGGTTCTCTCGGAGCTTTCACAAAAGATTGCCGAAAAAAACGTGACGTATACCGTAAACGGAAACGGAATCGTGACAGCCGATGCGGGACAGATGTACGAGCTTGTTGAAAACATCTGCTCCAACGCCGTAAACTACAATAAAGACGGCGGCAAGATCACGGTCACTCTTTCCGAGAGCGAAACCGCAGTAACGCTTGAAATTGCAGACACGGGCATCGGTATCGCCAAAGAGCATCTGCCAAGGCTTTGCGAGCGTTTCTACCGCGTCGATAAATCTCACTCCAAGAAAACGGGCGGCACAGGATTGGGACTTGCTATCGTCAAGCATATCTGTATTTTGAATGACGCCGCGCTCGATATTCAGAGCGACCTCGGTATAGGCACGAAGGTGACGGTTCGGTTTGCAAAGCGGTAATACCGGCGGATTTTTAATCTGTATAAAACAAAAAAGGGGGAAGAGGAAGCAAGAATGAAATCACCTTCGGTGATGAAATCCAAGCGAGCTTGGATGAAATCTTCAGCCTACGGCTTCAGATGAAATCAAATCCGCCTCTTTTAACCCCGCGAAAGCGGGATTTCATCGCGTAGCGATTTCATCCACCGCAGGTGGATTTATTCCGACGTAGGCGGATTTAGTTGAAAATGTGACAGGATTCTGAACCTTGTTTTGCGCCTGCGTGTATTGTTTTTCAAAGTATTTTGAGCGCAAAACGATCAAATGCCTTGCATTTGAGAGGTTCAGCATCGGTGGACTCTGGCTAAAAATGCGATATGGAGGGACAAGCCCTCTTCGAATGTGACAGGATTCTGAACCTTGTTTTGCGCCTGCGTGTATTGTTTTTCAAAGTATTTTGAGCGCAAAACGATCAAATGCCTTGCATCCTATCCTCCCCAAAAATACTAACATACAATATCAAGACCACACAAGTGAAAA
>JBJDZM010000113.1:0-22063 GCA_051867975.1 Eubacteriales bacterium
TGAAAGGAATATGTGTAATTGAATCTTTGGCTGGGGGTGATTTAATTATACCAGATACGTATGAATATTGAAAAAGTTAAAATCGTCGCAGATTCTTCTGCGGACCTGTTGACCATAGATGATATCCCCTTTGAAGTTGCACCTTTGAAAATCAGAACCGAAGAAAAAGAATATACAGACGATGCGTCGCTTGACGTGGAGAAGATGGTTTTAGAGCTTGAAGAATACACGGGAGCCTCCCGAACCTCATGCCCGTCATCTGAGGATTGGATAAATGCCTTTGCCGACGCAGAGTATGTTTTTTGCGTTACGCTTACAAGCGCGCTGTCGGGCAGCTACAATTCTGCGCGCATCGCAAAGCATGACTATGAGGAAGAACACCCGGACCGCAAGGTGTTTGTCCTTGATTCTCGCTCCGCAGGTCCCGAAATTACATTACTTGTTGAAAAAATCAGGGAACTGATACTTGAAGGGCTTTCATTCGAAAGCGTTTGCGAGAGGATCACGGAATACCGTAAGAGGACAGGACTGCTCTTTATTCTTGAGTCAATGAAAAATCTTGCAAATAACGGCAGGGTCAGCCACTTTACCGCAAAATTAGCGGGATTTTTGGGTATTCGATTAGTTGGGAAAGCGAGCGATGAGGGGACGCTTGAGCCGATTGCGAAGAAGCGCGGCGAAATATCAGCCCTGACCTCGATCGTTGAAAATCTGCGTAAGTATCTTTACATGGGCGGAAAGATCAATATTGCGCACTGCAACAATGAGGGTGCCGCCGAAAAATTGAAAGAGATGATATTAAAGGAATTTAATCTTGCCAAAATCCAAGTATACAAATGCCGGGGAATCTGCAGTTTTTATGCCGAAAGAGGCGGAGTTTTGGTAGGTTTTGAAACGAATTAATTGAGTTCCGTGCGGCGCTTTTGCACTAAAACGAAATGATCGATTCTCGCGCGGCGTTTTGCGCTTCGTCCGCTGACATTTCACATGTTTCAAAAAAGGCAGGAAAGGATAGCCGGGTTCGGTTATCCTTTTTTGTTCGGGAAACCTCCGGAAAGTGAGCCTGCGTTCCGTTCACGGCTCTTTAATGTATGGCGCATTTATCCGATAATTTGCACAAGATGAATAAAAATGAAAAAATTATTGACAAACCGCAAAATGTTTGATATAATTGAACATGTGAATTTATTATCCAAAAAGTGTTCACATTTTTATCATACTGCCATTGATGGCTGAAAGGATTTGACATGTTTTTCAAGAAAAAGAAGAAGGGACCGGTTGAGATAAGACTCAACGAGAATCAGTTTTGCTCTGTAATAGAGGAGAAAGCAGAAGACGTAAGCCACAAATACTGCATTATCGCAAGCAGCGATACATACAATCTTTTGTACAGAGACGGCAGATTTATGGGCATGCCTGCTCCGTACGGCGGTGCCATCTATCCTTTTGCAACAGACCCGACAAAACCCGGTTCAAACAGACAGAAGAAGCAGTTCCGTTCTGCCAAGGTCGTGTGCCTTTCCAAGGACTTTAACCTTAAAGTATTCTGGGGAACGGAGTCTCCTTTTATCCTTGAAGATATCAATACACACAAGGCATATGAGGTCGGTGCGCGCGGTGTATTCTACGTAAATATCGACCCCACCGATGCGGCTCGCAAGGCTGACCAATTCTATTCAAAGTGTCTTACACAGAGAAATGCCGCGCTCTTTGATGCGGAAGCACTCCGCGATTTCCTCCGTGAGGCATTCATTATGCACATCGGAGCAAAGATTCAGGAGTATATTGAGGAAGAGAACAGATCTATTGCAAATTACGTCGGACTTATGCCCTCGGAGATACTTAAGATAAGCACGGAGCTTTGCCCTAAGATGAAGGATATATTCGGTGTGTACGGCTTGACTATCGTTACAGAGGCAAGCTCAGGCTCCATTCTTCAGGGACTTATGGTCAAGGAAGTCGTAAGAGACTGATTTTAAGAAAGGTTGGATAAAGACATGGGATTTTTCAAGAAGAGTTTTCAGAAGAACGTGACTCGCGACAACGAATTTCTTAAGGACTACGCCGTAAAGTGCAACGGACTTGAGCTTTATGTTCAGGAAAATGAAAAAGTACTCAAGGAGCTTAAAGCACTTAAGGATGATTTTCAGTACACTGTTGCTACCGATGTCAAGGCGGCAAAGGCGGTTGAGAAGAACATTAAGGCTGATTTTGAGGCACTTACAGCGCATCTTCAGCAGACAGAGTGGGATGAGGCACAGGCTCTCCTTTTGATAAGAGATATTCGCAGATACATAGTTGAAATCTCATCGATGAGATAATTGTCGGATAATTTGAGGGGTGGAACATGAACAATAACGATCACCGCTGTTCTCAGTGTGGGTCAAAAATGGTTCAGACCGGAACAGAGTATCAAACAGCAATATACCATTGCCGCAGCTGCGGACATGACGAGTATGTACAGATGTCGGTAAACGATAACTCTGAATTTTTGCACAAGAGAAGCATGCTTCTCGGACGTGTGAGAAAAGGAATCATCGATTGGGAGGTCACACAGTGGGATGTTCTGCGCGGAGAGATAATTGACTTTACAAATGCTTTTCATGCCGCAAGAAATGACATCTATTTCAAAATGGCAATAATCGCTTGTCTTACGAAGGGATTTCATGACCTTGACGACAAGAGATACAAGGAGTGTAAGCGCATTTTTAAAGTGACCGAGAAGGTTTACAAGCGTTATTCAAAGCATCCCGAGAATATTCCCGAAGAAATGGGAAACACAGGCGTTCTCGAATACGAGGAATACAGGCAGATGTATAAAAAGTGCAGGTATGACTATCAGAACAGAAAACTTTTATACAAGATGCTTTTCACTGTCGGCAGAAAGCTGATTCCCGTACCGAAGCTTTGATTACATATGAATAATTAGCCAAAACCGCTCGTTACAGGGCGGTTTTGGCTTTTATAAATATATAAATTTTCGGGATAAACTGATTGTTTGGGGCATTTTGTTGATATTTTATGTCAAATCATCAAGCGACTCGGCGTATCGTACCGAGCTCATCGCATCCTCGCCGTAAAAATCCGCGCCTATGCGCTCGGCATAATCCTTTGTCAGTACCGCGCCGCCGACCATTATTTTGATGTGCGGTGCTTCTTTTCTGAGAAGCTTTATCGTCTCTTCCATTGCAGGCACCGTGGTTGTCATGAGTGCGCTGAGTCCGACGATTTTCGCGTCGAATTTTTGCGCGGCTTCAAGCACTCTTTCGGGAGCGACGTCGCGCCCGAGGTCGACTACTTTGTAGCCGTAGTTTTCAAGCAGGAGGCAGACGATGTTTTTGCCTATGTCGTGAATGTCGCCCTTGACGGTCGCCATGATTATCGTGGCTTTGTCCTGCCGCGCGTTTTTGTCATTTGAAAGCGCGACCTTTATCGGCTCAAACGCCGCCCGTGCCGCCTCGGCGCTCATGAGAAGCCCCGGAAGGTAGACCGTGTGCGCCTCAAAGCCCCGACCGACCTCGTCAAGTGCGGGAATAATCTCGCTGTTCACGATATCAAGCGGCGCGTTTGATGTGAGCATTTCACGGCAGATATCGCGCGCCTTGTCGCCAAGTCCCTTGATGATCGCTCCTCTCAGCGTGTCTGCTTGATTGTCGGTCTTGCCCGTCGCGTTGCCCGAAATTGTAGTCGTCTGCGTGATCAGTGTTGACGCAAAAGAGATGTATTCGGCGCAGTTTTCGTCAAGTCCGTGCAGGGCGCGATATGCGTGATATACTTTCATCATCTCAGCCGAATATGGGTTCATGATTGCGGCTTTAAGTCCGTTTTCAAGCGCATTTGCGAAGAAAATGCTGTTGAGAATGTCACGGTTCGGCAGACCGAAGGAGACGTTTGAGACTCCGAGAGTCGTTTTTGCGCCAAGCTCGTCGCGGACGCGGCGCAACGCCTCAAGCGTTACGTTGGCGGCGCGCGGGTCGGCGCTTACCGTCATCGTGAGCGTGTCAAATATGATGTCTTTCTTGTCGATTCCGTATTTTTCGGCTTCGGCAAGAATTTTTTTCGCGATTTCTACCCGTCCCTCGGCACTCTCGGGGATTCCGCCCTCGTCAAGAGTCAAGGCGACGCAAACACCGCCGTATTTTTTAACGAGAGGAAATATCGCCCTCATGGATTCTGCTTTTCCGTTGACCGAATTTATCATTGCCTTGCCGTTATATAGGCGCAGTGCCGCTTCCATGGCTGAAGGGTCTGACGTGTCGATCTGCAAGGGCAGGGCGCAGACCGCCTGAAGAGAGCAAGTGACCTCTTTTATCATCTCGACCTCGTCGATCTCGGGCAGTCCGACGTTCACGTCGAGGATATGCGCGCCGGCAGACTCCTGTTCAAGCCCTTCCTTGAGGATGAAATCGAGGTCATGCTCCGAGAGTGCCTGTTTGAATCTCTTTTTGCCTGTCGGATTGATGCGCTCGCCTATGAGGATAGGGGAATTGCCTATCTCGACGGAGTGCGTGTATGAGGAGACGAGCGTGCGGTTTTTGCGCTCGGTTTTTATCGGTTTGCCGGCAACTCTTGCAAGCGCGTCTATATATTCGGGAGTCGTGCCGCAACAGCCGCCGACTATACGAACGCCTTGTTCTATAAGCGAATTTACCTCATCTGCAAAATCCTTCGGAGTGACATTGAAGATAGTTTTTCCGTCCTTTATCTCGGGAAGCCCCGCGTTCGGCATGAGCAGAACGGGGACGGAAGCGTATTCCAAAAGTTCCTTGACGACAGGGGCGAGCTGACGCGGTCCGAGAGAGCAGTTTGCGCCTATCGCATCTGCCCCCATGCCTTCGAGCATGGCGACCATTGCCGAGGGTGACGCGCCTGTCATGAGTCTCATATCGGAGCCGTAAGCGTTTGAAACGAAGACGGGAAGGCTTGAGTTTTCCTTTGCCGCCAAAAGCGCCGCTTTCGTCTCGTAGCTGTCGTTCATCGTTTCAATGAGGATAAGGTCGACACCGTATTTTACGCCGAGCTTGACCGTTTCGGCGAAAAGCGAGACGGCATCTTCAAAATCGAGGTCGCCGTAGGGCTTTAACAGCTTACCCGTGGGACCTATGTCAAGAGCGATGAATTTCTCTCCCTTGTTGCTCGTCATTTCCTTTGCGATACAGGCGTTTTTTACCGCCGCGGCGATAATCTTCTCCAGCTCATCGGGCGAGAATTTCAAAAGATTTGCGCCGAAGGTGTTGGTTGAGACGACATTTGAGCCTGCGTCAAAGTATGCGCGGTGAATGTCCTGTATCACCTCGGGGTGGGAAAGATTCCATTTTTCGGGAAGCTCACCGGGCAAAAGCCCCCTCTCTTGGAGCAGAGTTCCCATGCCGCCGTCCAAAAACAGCAGATTTTCCTTTAAGTAATCAAGTATTTTCATCATTTTTCCGTGTAGTGTCATATATTCCGACTATCGCGGTCACCGATTTTGAGGGTGACATCAAAAGCGAGTCGTTGAGGGTAAGTCCTATTCTTTTCTCGCAGGAGAGAAGGTTAAAAATATCTCTTTGGAGCGAGAGCGGCAGGTCGCCGTAACCGGGGCTGAAGCGCGGACGTATTTTTCTGCCTGACTCTGCGTATTTTTGCGCAATATCCTTGCAAAATGCGTCGCAGAGAGCCTCGATGCGCTCGGCGCCTATCGCCTGAAAGCAAACCGCCCTTGAAGGATTTATACGTCCGTATTTGTTGATGAGTCTGTCGATCCCGAGTCCCACGGTTGCGGCAAAAATTACCGCCTTATCGCAACCCGAAAGGCATTTTTGCAGGTCACGGCTTGCGGTCATGATTTCTCCGAGTTTGATTCCGTCTCCGTCCACCGAAATCGGGACTTCGGTATAGACCACCTTATATGAAAGTGCGTTTGAACTCTCACAAATGCAAGAGTCGACAAGCCCATCGATCTGACCGTCGCCGGCTTTGCATCCCATGTACCTGAGTATCTCACGCCGCTCGATTTCGGGCGAGGGGTATTCGATATAGCTTACAATGCTCATTTTTTTATAATTGACGAGAGATTTGCCTGAATTTTCTCGGCAACGTCGGGCTTGTTCATCGAATAGACGTGAATGTTCGTGATTCCGTTTGCGTAGAGGTCGATTATCTGGTCGGTCGCGTAGGCGATTCCCGCCTGCTTCATCGCATCGGGGTCATTGCCGAATTTATCGACGAGCGAGATAAATCTGCGGGGCATAAAAGAGCCTGAGAGTTTGATAGCGCGCGCAACCTGATTCGCGTTTGTAATCGGCATGATCCCGGGAATCACGGGGACGGTTATGCCCGCCTCACGTATTTTATACAGGAAATTGTAGAGCAGATTGTTGTCAAAAAACATCTGAGTCGTCAAAAAATCACAGCCTGCATCGACCTTTTCACGAAGAAATCTGATATCGTCACTCTGACACGCGCTCTCGGGGTGAATTTCGGGGTAGCACGCACCGCCGATGCAGATATTTTCGTCCGCCTCTTTAAGCTCTCTTACAAGGTCGATTGCGTGCTTGTACGCCCACATGCTCCTATCGGCATCCTGCATGTCGGCAGGAATGTCACCGCGCAGAGCCATGACGTTTTCTATTCCGGCGGCTTTGATTTTTTCAATCATGGAGTGAACGGTATCATGCGTTGAGGAAACGCAAGTAAGGTGCGCAAGTGTGGGGACGTTGTGCTTTTCCTTTATGTTTTTTGCAATATCAAGCGTATATTGACTCGTTCCTCCGCCTGCACCGTATGTAACGCTCATAAACGAAGGGTGGAGTGCGGCAATTTTTTCGACGGCGGCTCTGACCGACTCAAATGAGGTCGTGGTTTTGGGCGGGAAGACCTCAAAGGACATTTGTGGGGTGTTATTTGAAAGAATTTCAGTTAGTTTCATTGTAATCTCCGGAATATTTTTGAATTGAAATCAAAGCAGGACTTGTCCGTTGATGTCGAGCTTGAAGGTAAGACCGAGCTTGTCCGCGGCGGCGCGGCAGAGCAACATTCGTTTGAGGAATATCTCAAAATAATCCATGACCGCGCTGAATTCGGTGTCGAGGTCGAGCTTGAGGGTGATGTGAGTCTTGTCCTCGCTTATCTCAAGCGCCGAGTGCGTGACCGAGTAATTGACATTGTCGTGAATATCGTCCTTGCGGATAAACTGCTTTTCGCGCACGCGCGTGCGGCGAACGTCGCTCTTGTCGGCGAGAATGAGGGCGGCAGCAAGCGCGCTTACAGGCACGCCCGTACCCTCGTCGTGGTTTCCGATAGCGGTGACTATTTGAGAAATTTCCTCAGGGTCCATGCCCATTTTGTCGAGTATTCGGAAGGCGATTATCGCACCGCTCTGCGAATGGTCAACGCGGTTGACGAGATTGCCGATGTCGTGCAAAAAGCCTGCGATCTTGGCAAGCTCTATCATGCGCTCGGAGTATCCGAGGGTGCCTAAGATATATCCTGCGGTGCGCGCGACGCGCGTGACGTGCGCAAAGCTGTGTTCGGTGTAACCGAGCGCTTCAAGCGAAGCATCGGCTTCTTTTACGTATGTTCTTATCGCGCTGTCGTTTTTTATCTGTTCGTATGTTATCATTTTGCACCTCAGTCGTAATTATCGAAACAATACCTCATTATACCCATATTATACACCATAATCTCAAATAAATCAATATGATTTAAAGAAAAAACTTGTGTTGACAAAGTCTTTTTATAGTGATATAATTAAATGGAAATATATTATTTGGAGAACGGAATGAGAAACGCGCAGTTGGCAGACCTTTTGCGTCCGCAGACTATTGATGACATAGTGGGACAGGAACACCTTTTCGGAGAGAGAGGTGTCATTCGCCGTATGCTCATGGGCGGAAGGCTTACGAATATGATATTTTTCGGACCTCCCGGCACGGGAAAAACAACGGCGGCATCGATAATCGCAAAGCAGTCGGGAATGGATTTTCACAAGCTCAACGCGACGAGCGCATCGCTTTCCGACGTAAAAGAGATACTTGCAGGCTCGGGTAACCTTTTCGGCTCGCAGGGAACACTGCTTTATCTCGACGAAATACAGTATTTTAATCGCAAGCAACAGCAGTCACTGCTTGAATACATAGAGGACGGCAGAGTCACGCTTATCGCGTCAACAACCGAAAATCCGCATTTTTACGTCTATAACGCGATAATTTCGCGCTCGTCGCTCTTTGAATTCAAGCCCGTCACGCCCTCTGAGTGCGCAAAAATGCTTTACAGAGCGCTTGAGTATCTAAACGAAGAAAACGGCACGGACAAGACGGTCGGCGAGAAGACGGCAGAGTACATAGCGCGCGCGGCAGGCGGTGACGTTCGCCGTGCGATAGGACTGTTTGAAAACGCATATTTTGCGGCGGAGGGCGAGATTATGCCTGCCGATGCCGATGAGTTTAATTACGGCGTGGGGAATTACAACGACGACGTTCACTATGACATGCTCGGATGTCTGCAAAAGTCGATTCGCGGATCCGACCCCGACGCGGCGGCGTTTTACGTCGCTAAAATGATAGAGCAGGGCGACATTATCTCGCTTTGCCGCCGCCTTCAGGTGATAGCGAGCGAGGATATAGGACTTGCGTATCCGCAGGCACCCGCGATAGTCAAGGCGTGCTGTGACTCGGCGCGCGAGCTTGGACTTCCCGAGGCGAGGATCCCGCTCGGGCATGCGGCAATTCTTTTGGCGACACTGCCGAAGTCAAATACCCAGCATTTGGCGGTCGATGCCGCGCTTGAGGACGTGCGCGCGGGACTCGGACTTGTACCGCCCGTGCATCTGCAGAGTCCGCTTTTCAAGGGCTACAAATATCCGCACGATTACCCGAACAGATACGTTGAGCAACAGTACCTGCCCGACGATCTGAAGAACAGAAAGTATTATAAATTCGGCGACAACAAAAACGAAAAGGCGGCGGAAGAGTATTGGAGCCGTATCAAGGGAAAATGAGGCTTTTTGCAGTACAGGCAGATCTGCTTCTTTTACATGCTCGCACAAAAAAATCGGAAAAAAGGGTGCAATTGACTTGAACGGTCACAAATTGCACCCTCATTTATTTGTTTTCGGAAATTACACGTTTTCCAACCTATTTTCAGACGTGTTTTTTCAAAAAAACTATATATCACGCTTACGTCCTTTTTCACGGACATTACTCGGCGTCGTTCCGTAATGCTTTTTGAACTCGGCGGAAAAATATGCCGAATTTTTATATCCGCAGCACATTGCTATCTCGGTTATCGGCAGATCCGTGGAGATAAGCGCGTTGTATGCTTTTTCAAGCCTTATTGAGAGCAGATATTCCTTAAAGCTCCTTCCGACCGTTGCGTGAAAAAGCTTTGCGTAGTAACTGTAACTCAGGTTGATCCTTTTTGCACATTCATACGGCGTGATATTCGACGCGTAGTTATCATTAATATATGAAACGCTTTCATAGATCATTGAACGCAGCTTGGGGTCAACCTCGATATTGATATCATTATCATGCGTGTTTTCCGCAAAATAATGCCTGTATATCAATATGAGAAGCTCAAACGCGTACGCCTTCTCCATCGTGTACATTATCGGGCTTGAAGAGTTGTATTCGTCTATCATTTTTTTCCACATTGCGGTGATCTCCGCGGGCAATTCCGAGCCGCGAAATACCGATTTATCCCCATTCTGCCGTTTTGAAAAAGGAACCAGGCAATCCGCACACTCGCTGCCCTTGAATATCTGAAACAAAAGACTTGACGTCAGCTTGAGAACGAAATATCTGCCCTCGGCGGTCTCAAGGTGATATATCGAGTGGACCGCATTGGACGGGAACATCACCATGTCCCCGGGGTAGGTAATCATCTGCTCACCGTCGATTGCAACCTTGTAGCTTCCTTCTACAAAATACAGTATTTCAAGGGCGGAATGTGCGTGTGCGTTTGAAGTGATTGCAACAAGTGATGACGAAAGCGGGAAAAACTCCATGTCGTATTCCGCCAGCATGCGCGGCGGTATTTCATTATAATAATTCATGCGTGTCTCCGTAAAATAGATTTCCTATACTTTTTGATACATTAATTATATCACATCACTTAACAAAATGCTATAATAATGATGAAAATTTTTGGATTTTTATGAAAAAAATTTTTTGTCCCTAAAATGGAATAGAAAAATGATAAATCGAAAGGATGCTCACCATGGAAAAAAAGATGAGAAAGATTAAACAGTACCTTACCTTTATCAATGAGCAAAGGTATTCAAAGGGTGTCAGTGTCGGAGAGATCGGCATCTGCAACTGCGGATACAAGACTTCAAATGTCCTCCCCACGACCGAAACATTCGTGCCTTTTGAAAACGGCAGTGAATGGGGTACGGGATTTGACAGTCACGCATGGTTTCACTTTGAATTTGACGTCCCCGAGGAGATGAAGTCAAAGCCGGTTCAACTTGCCGTGAAGTCGGACAGGAGCGGCTGGGATGCAGACAATCCGCAATTTATCGCGTATGTCAACGGTAAACTGCGCCAGGGACTTGACGTAAATCACACCTTTGTTGACCTTGACGGTGAGAGTCACTGCGACGTGTATATTTACGGATACACCGGCCCGAGAATAAAGTCTACCCGCTTTTTTGCGGAGCTTCGCAATCTCAACTACAACACCGAGCAGCTCTATTACGACATTTGTGTCCCCTTTGACATGCTCGATTACCTCGAACCGAACACAAAGGAGTACTTTGAGATAGTTAAGCATCTTGACCACGCGGTAACGCTTCTCGACCTTTACGAAATCGGAAGTGACGAATTTTTCGCATCTGTTGACGTTGCCCTCGCCTACATGAGAGAGGAGTTCTACGGCAAATATTGCTCGACCGAGACAAGAGGGAACATCCCCACCACCGTCGGAATCGGACACACTCACATCGACTGCGCGTGGCTCTGGACACTCGCGCAGACCAGGGAAAAGGTACAGCGCTCCTTCGGAACTGTTCTCGAACTTATGAAGAGATACCCCGAATATAAATTCATGTCCTCTCAGGCTCTGCTTTACAAGTACCTGAAGGAAGAAGCCCCCGACCTTTACGAAGAGGTCAAGGAAAGAGTAAAGGAAGGTCGCTGGGAGGTCGAAGGCGCAATGTGGGTTGAGGCCGACTGCAACCTTTCCTCGGGCGAGAGCCTTATAAGACAAATCTTGGTAGGAAAGAAGTTCTTTAAGGACGAGTTCGGCGTTGACAACCATATTCTTTGGCTGCCCGACGTTTTCGGATATTCCGCTGCGCTTCCTCAGATCTTGCGCAAGAGCGGCGTGGATTGGTTCGTTACCAGCAAGATAGGCTGGAATGACACGAACATGATGCCCTATGATACCTTCAAGTGGGTTGGACTTGACGGCACCGCTATCAATACATACTTCCTGACGGCTCAGAATCAGGTCAGGGGCAGCATACAGCGTGAGAGTACTTACGTCGGAAACACAGGCTCCAAGATGATACAGGGAACATGGGGCAGATATCAGCAAAAGGCTCTGACCGACGAGACACTGTTGACGTTCGGTTACGGTGACGGAGGCGGAGGACCCACCCCCGAGATGCTTGAAATGGGAAGGAGAACCGCCAAGGGTATCCCCGGGGCTCCGACCTTCAAGATAGATTTCGCAAACGACTTCCTTGCAAGACTTGAAAAGAAGATCGAGAACAATCCTCTTCTTCCCTCGTGGCAGGGCGAGCTTTACCTTGAATTCCACAGAGGAACATATACGTCTATCTCGAAGAACAAGAGAAACAACCGCCGCTCGGAATTCCTTTTCCTTGACGCGGAAAATCTTGCGACTGTCAACAAGCAGTTGAACGGTGCGGCTTTCCCCAAAGACAGACTCGACGAGGGCTGGGAGATCATTCTTACAAACCAATTCCACGACATTATTCCCGGCTCATCCATCCGCGAGGTATATGAGCAGTGCGATATTGACTACAAGAAGGTTGCCGATATCGCAGGCGAGATAATCGGCGGAGCGAAGAGTCAGGTAGCATCAAAGCTTGACAAAAAGGGCGGATACGTCGTATTCAATCCCCACTCCTTCACAACAGGCGGCGTGGTTGAGCTTGACGGCGTTACTTCTCTTGTAGACGTCATTCCTTCAAAGGGATATAAACTCACAAACAACTTCGTTAAGACAAACAACGTAAAGATAGACGGCAAGCGCGTTGAAACAAACAGATTCACCGTCACATTTGATGAGTTTATGCAGATAACCTCTATCTACGACAAGGCTTGCCGCCGCGAGATGATCAAGGCAGGCGAGGTCGGAAACGAGATAAGGATCTACGCCGACCATCCCGACGTTTACGAGGCGTGGGAATGGCAGGAATACTCGCTTGACAAATACATGACGGTTACTGCTCTTGAATCCGTCGAGGTGGTAGATGACGGCGCAAGACGCGGTATCCGCATCGTTCGTCCGTATAAGCAGTCGAAGATCACTCAGACGATATGGTTCTGGGACGATATTGCAAAGATAGACTTCGATACCGTGGCAGATTGGCATCAGCATCATCTCATGGTTAAGGCTGTATTCCCGACTAATATCAACTCCGAAAAGGCAACGTATGAGGTACAGTTCGGTACGGTCGAGCGTCCTACACACAAAAATACCAGCTGGGATAGGGCAAAATTCGAGGTCTGCGCGCAGAAGTTCGCCGACCTATCCGAGGGCGGATACGGTGTGTCTATCATCAACGACTGCAAGTACGGTCACGATATACACGACGGCGATATAAGCATTTCCCTTATCAAATGCGCGACATATCCGAATGAGGTCGCAGACCAGGGCGAGATACCCTTCGTTTATTCGATTTGTCCTCATGCGGGCAGATTTGACGAGTCTGAGACGACAAAGCTTGCGTACTACCTCAACTACCCCATGACGGCAGTCAAGGCAAGCGGCGAGAGCAGCACGCTTCCCGAAAGCTATTCTGCGGTCACTCTTGACAAGGAAAACGTCATCTGCGAGACGATAAAAGAGAGCGAGTGCGGTGACGGAACGATCATTCGTCTGTATGAATCGAAGAATATGCGCGGATTTGTCAAGCTCAAAACAGACATCAAGTTTGAAAAAGCATACCTGTGCGACCTTATGGAAAATGAACTTTCCGAGCTTGAGGTCAGGGACGGCGAGGTAGAGCTTGAGGTCGGATGCTTTGAAATCGTAACCGTTAAATTGAAATAAGCCGACAAGAGGAAAAACAGATATGAAAATAAGATTGCCCGATGCTATCTCCGTGCTGACGGAGAACAATGAAAGGATCACGGTTGATCCGTGCGAAAAAGCGGGCGGAATATGTGTCTCGGCTTCACTTGACGAGTCGGGAGACGTACTCTCGGCACATATAAATGCTCCCTCTGTGCCGTTGTGTTTTGTTGAGTTTACTTGGAAACTGACAGAGAGCGAACAGCGCAACGACGACGTAAAGGTATACGGCGATGCTTGGGAGAGAGGCTACGGAGACCTCGAATGGCGAAAGCCCGAGAGGACGGGAATGATGCCGTGGTTCTTTATGCTCTCAAACGGCAGCGACTCAAACAGAGATTTCTCGGGGCGGAAGACTTCATGCTTTGGCGTGAAGGTGCGTCCGGGAGCACTCTGCTCTTGGAGATACCGTAAGGATGAGATAACTCTTTACATGGATATCCGAAACGGAAGTCTTGGCGTTCTGCTCGGCGAGCGCACGCTTCACCTTGCGGACATAGTTTTTGCCGAGTACGAAAATATCTCCGCATTTGAATCGGGAGAAAAATTCTGCCGAAAAATGTGTGACGATCCCATCCTGCCCAAAGAAACAGTCTACGGCTTTAACGATTGGTATTATGCTTACGGCGTAAACAGCGCGGAGAGAATTCTCGAAGACGCAAGAAAACTTGCGGAATTGACCGAAGAATCCGACAAAAAGGCGTACGTTGTCATAGACGACGGCTGGCAGATAAACAGCTGTGACGGTCCGTGGCGAGAAGGAAACGAAAGATTCCCCGACATGGCGCGTCTTGCAGGGGAAATATCGGATATGGGACTCTGTCCCGGAATCTGGATCCGTCCGCTGAAGCAATCAACGCCCGACAGTGAGGTCGACGACGGCTGGAGACAGAAAAACGATCCGCGTTTTCTCGATCCCTCGCACCCGAAGGCTTTGGAATACATATCGGAGCAGATATCGAGAATAGTCGGATGGGGCTTCAAGCTGATAAAGTATGATTTCGTTACGAGTGATATATTCCGTGCATACGGATTCGAGCGTCCCGAATTTATGTATTGCAGCGACGTGGTTTTCCATGACAGAACGCTGACTACCGCCGAGATAATCCTGAATCTCTACAAAACGATCAGAAAAGCCGCAAAAGATGCTTTGCTGATAGGCTGCAATACGATAGGACATCTCTGCGCGGGGCTGGTTGAGATCGACCGAACGGGAGACGACACAAGCGGTCAGGAATGGGAACGAACCAGAAAAATGGGCATCAACACCCTTGCGTTCCGTATGATGCAGCACAATGCCTTCTATGCGTCCGATGCGGACTGTGTAGGTCTTACCTCCGCTGTTCCGTGGGAACTCAATTCGCGCTGGCTGAACATCCTTTCGATAAGCGGAACTCCTCTCTTCGTCTCATGGGACAGGAGTTTTACGTCAGACGAAATTGAAAGCGCCGTTCGGACGGCACTTATAAGGAACTCTCGATCAAACGACACCCTTGTGCCGCTTGATTGGATGGAGAAGATAACGCCCGAGGAATGGTTGCTCAACGGTGAAAAAATCATTTTCAAATGGCAATAACCGACAAGGAGAAGAAAATGGAAAGAAAATCATTTATTAATTGCGACAAACCGCTCGTTACTGCAATGATAAAGCATATGGACTCACCCGAGCGGTGCATCGACGAGATAGAAAGGTCGCTCGAAGCCGGAGCCGAGGCGTTCGGATTTCAATGCGACAATCTTCCGCGCAAATTCCACAACGAGTCCGATCTTCGCCGCATATTTGCTTCAATGCAGGACAAACCGATATACGTGACGAATTACAAGCTCAATCAAAACGCGGAGTTTTCTTATGACGAGCTTGCAGACGAGCTTTTGCGGCTTTGCGATTACGGAGCAACACTCATTGACGTTATGGGAGATATATTCTGCAAGTCCGACGACGAGTTGACGTTTGATGATGAGGCTATGAGGAAACAAAGCGCGCTTATCGAGCAAATACACAAAAAAGGCTGCGAGGTGCTTATGTCGTCGCACATCAACAAATTCACTCCTGCCGAGAGGGTGCTTGAAATTGCACTTGAGCATCAGAGGCGCGGAGCGGACGTTTCCAAGATCGTCGTTCACTCCAACACTATGGCGGAACAGATGGAAAACATGCGCATCACCGCCCTGTTAAAAGAAAAGCTTGACATCAAGTTCTTGTTCCTGACAGGCGGCGAATGTTGTATGATGCACCGCAGGCTCGGCATACTCTTAGGCAGTTGCGCAAGCCTTTGCATGCTTGAGGTTCCCGAGGGTGTCACGGATGCGATCCAGCCCCTCATAGATGAGCAGATAATGTACAGAGACCAATTAAATCTTATATAAAAAGGAGAAAGAAAAATGGAAAAAAAGGTATTGATAATCGGCGGCGGCGGAACGATCGGCTCAGCCGTTGCAAACGAGCTTCTCGGCATGGGATGCCATGTTGACATTATGTGTCTTGAAAATCTTAAGTCAGAGAATGAAAATCTCCGCTACATCCAGACGTCGGTAAACGCAGAATATCTCCGCGGTTTTTTGGCTGACAAATTTTACGATGCGGTCATGAACCTCATTCACTACCCCGACCCCGAGGATTATCTTGAGATGCATAAGGTCATCGCTCCGAAGACCGCACACGAGATAGTTGTTTCTTCTATCCGCGCTCTCGGCGACGCGCAGCACCCCATAACTTCAAGCGCGCCGACTCTGCTTGACCTTTACGACAGAGGCGAGTTCCCCGATGAGGACTTTATAAAGAAAGATACTTATTCGGTTTCCAAGGGCATTATCGAGCGTTATTTCAATTTTGCCACAAGATACAAGAATTGGACTATCGTTCGCCCGATGATCACCACCTCGGACAAGCGCTTTGATATAGTTCAGTACACCTTTGACGAACCCATAAAGTGGGCTAAAGAGGGTAAGACCATGTACATCGCCGACCACGTAAAGAACAACTATGCAGGCGTTGAATGGGCGGGAAACACAGGTAAGATCGTCGCAAACCTCATGTTCAAGGAGAAGGCGATGGGCAAGACCTTTATGCTCTCGACGGGACACAGACTCACATGGGGAGATATTGCGGATATCTATACCGACCTTCTCGGACTCAAGGTTGAATGGATGGACAAGGACGAGTATTGGGAAAAGTTCTCTTGGTACAGATGGCCCTTGCAGTATGACCGCGGATACAACCGCGAGGTAGACCCATCCGAGATGCTTGAGGTGACCGGACTTAAGCCCGAAGACTTCAAGACAATGAGGGAAGGAATTGAGATCGAACTGAGAAAGATCGGAGCGATAAAATAATGAATTATCCGTATTTTATAACAGATAACCTTGATATAGACCTCTCATACAGACTTGCGGTTTCGACTCTGGCGGCTAATACACTTCCGTTCAAAGACGGTATCCTTGAAAAGGAAGAGCCTGTATTTATTGCCGGACTCCGCTATTTCTCCCCCTGGACGCGCGACGCCGCAATAAACACATGGAACGGCGGAGGACTTGTTGCGCCCGAGGTTGCGCTCAACACGCTGAAATCGGTCATGGGCAAGGATGAGAACGGCTATTTCATCGACGGCGAATATTGGGATAGAATTATCTGGACGATCGGCGCATGGTGGTACTATATCTACACGGGCGACCGTGAGTTTTTGAAGATGGCTTTTGAAGCCGTCACAAATTCGCTTGCTCATTTTGAGGCTACCGAATTTGACGAAAGCCTCAATCTCTTCAGAGGCGCGGCGTGCTACGGCGACGGCGTTGCGGCTTATCCCGATATCTACGC
Organism: Eubacteriales bacterium; assembly: GCA_051867975.1. Taxonomy (GTDB): domain Bacteria; phylum Bacillota; class Clostridia; order Oscillospirales; family CAG-272; genus SVTX01. The sequence continues at coordinate 17,060 of JBJDZM010000113.1, forward strand.
TCAGCACGGTGAGAGCGGTATCATCTCGTTCTCAAGAGAAAACCGCGACCTTTGTGAGAATGTCGGTGTCGGAATCCCCATGTACACACTGTCGACAAACTGCCTGTACTACTACGCGTATGTCCTGGCGGACAGGATGGCATGCGAGCTTGGAAAGCCCGAGGCTTATGCCGAGAAGGCGAAAAAGATGAAGGATGCTATAAACCGTGTATTCTGGAATGAGGAAAAAGGAAATTACCGTTACATTCACGACAAATTCGGCGGCTGTGACTCGCTTGAAGGTCTCGGACTTTGCTTTGTGCTTCTTTTCGGTGTTGCAGACAGGGAGCAGACGGAAAAGGTCTTTAAAAACACGACGGTTTCAAAGCAGGGCATAACCTGCGTATATCCGAGCTTTTCAAGATATGACACGCCCGACGGAATGGGATTCGGAAGACACAGCGGAACCGTCTGGCCTCATGTTCAGGGCTTCTGGGCAGATGCGGCAGCTCTAAACCGCAAGAGAGATATCTTTGACTTTGAATTTCAAAAACAGACCGAGCATACGATAAAATTCGACCAATTTTCCGAGATCTACCACCCCATAACGGGTGACATTTACGGCGGAAGACAGGAAGATCAGAAAAAGGGCATCAGAGAATGGGACAGCGTTCCGACGCAGACATGGAGCGCAACGGCATATCTCCGCCAGGTCTATTTCGACATCATGGGAATGAAATTCGACGTTGACGGCATACGATTTGACCCGATCTGCACGAGACTTATCAAAAAAGCGGAGCTTAAGTGCCTTACATACCGAAATTCAACGCTCAATATTACACTCTCCGGCGAGGGTGAGAGGATCGTCGCCTTTAAGCTGAACGGAAAAAAAACCGAGCCGTTTATTCCGTGCGACATTACGGGCGAGAACAATATCGAAATAGTTATCGGAGACTGAAAATGGAAAACACAAAAAAAATACTGAAAACCGTACAGATAGGAATAGGTCACGACCACGCCACAAGCGCATTTAACAGTATTTTGAAGCAGCCCGAGGCCTTCGAGGTCGTTGGATTTGCAGTTCCCGAATGTGAAGAAGAAAAATATGCGGACAGGATAAGTGAATACCGTGATCAAAGAGGGGTTCCGTATTATTCCGTGAGTGAGCTTCTCTCCCTGCCCGATATTGACTGTGCCGTTATCGAGACCGAAGAGGAGAACCTCGCAAAATATGCGTGCATGGCGGCAGAGCGCGGACTTCACATTCACATGGACAAGCCCGGCGGATATAAGTTAGACGAGTTCGAGCGGCTCATTGAAATCGTAAAGGAGAAAAAGCTCGCATTTTCAACGGGATATATGTACCGCTTTAATCCGAAGATCCGCGAGTGCTTCAAGAAGATCGAGAACGGCGAGCTTGGCGAGGTATTTTGCGTCGAGGCGCACATGGACGTTGCATACAGTGTCCAGAAGAGACAGTGGCTCGTTGATATGGGATTCCCGGGGGGCATGATGTTCTTCCTCGGTTGCCACCTCATCGACCTTATCTACCGCTTGCAGGGAGAGCCTGACGAGGTCATTCCGCTCAACTGCGCTACGGGATATTATGATATCCCCGCGGTCGACTACGGAATGGTTGCGTTCAAGTATCCGCATGGCGTTTCCTTCGCCAAAACATGCTCAATGGAATGTGGAGGCTTCCGCCGCCGCCAGCTTGTCATCTGCGGAACAAAGGGTACGTTTGAGCTGAAGCCTCTTGAGGTCCTCACCGACGTGCGTGACATGCTCTATACCGAGATGCACGAAAACTATCACGTCGACGGCGGACTTGCCCCGGGCAGACACTCTGTTTCGGAGTACTTCAACCGCTTTGATGACATGCTGTACCATTTTGCACAGGTCGCACGGGGTGAAATAGAGAATGAGTATACATACGACTATGAGCTTGGACTTTATAAGCTCATACTTCGTTCCTGCGGCATATCGGATTGATTTTCGCAATTGACAATTTTGAAGAAAAAAGCGTTTTGGCGGTCATCAAGACCGTCAGAACGCTTTTTTCGCTGTTTTAAACATTTAATCGGGTATAAAACCTATTAGTCACACATTCTCGTTCGCCGAAGCCAGCATGAGCTTGATACGGTTGAGCTGATTTACCTCGCTTGCGCCGGGGTCGTAATCGACCGCAACTATGTTCGACTGCGGATAGGCATCCTTCAACACCTTGATAACGCCCTTGCCGACGACGTGATTCGGCAGACATCCGAAGGGTTGGATACATACGATGTTCGGAACACCGCTCTCGATAAGCTCTATCATCTCGCCCGTAAGCAGCCAGCCCTCGCCGTAGCGGTTGCCGAGCGAGAGGAAGGGCTTTGTTTTTTCGGCGATCTCGTATATCGAGATCGGCGCGCTGAAATGCTTGCTCTCCTTGAGCGCGTCAACGGCAGGCTTTCTGACGCGTTCAATCGCGCTGATTCCGACCTTTGATATGACGGCGGACGCCTTATTTGCACCTAGATATTTCGCGCCGTACTGCGAGCCTGACAGGGTGTAATTGAAGAAGTCGACGAAGTCGGGAACGACTGCCTCAGCCCCCTCTTTTTCAAGCAGGTCGACAAGATGATTGTTTGCCATGGGCGAATACTTGACCATTATCTCTCCGACAATTCCGACACGGGGCTTTTTCATGTCCTCGTAAATGGGCAGGGCATCGAAATCACGCACGATATCACGGCAGAGGGCGGCGTAATTGTACTTGACGGCTCCTGTGACCGCGTCAATGCAGACCTTCTCCCATTTTTTATGGAGCGCGTCGGCAGAGCCCTTGACCTTTTCGTAAGGTCTCATACGGTAAAGACATCTCATGAGAATATCGCCGTATACGACCGAGTGCGCCGCGTCAATAAGCATGCTCGGCGTTATACTGAAGCCGGGGTTTGTCTCCATTCCGTTTGCGTTAAATGAAATGACCGGAATATGCGACATGCCTGCCTTGTCGAGTGCGCGGCGGATGAGAGCCACGTAGTTGCTTGCGCGGCAGCAGCCGCCCGTCTGAGACATGATGATAGCCAGCTTATCAGTGTCATATTTGCCCGAAAGGATGGCATCCATAAACTGACCGACCACCACGATCGACGGATAGCAGGCGTCGTTGTTGACGTATTTCAGTCCCGCGTCGACGGCGGCTCGGTTGTCGTTGTCAAGAATCACCATGTTGTATCCGTGCTTGCGGAAGGCTTGCTCCAAAATGGAGAAATGGATAGGACTCATCTGCGGAGTCAGAATGGTATAGCCCTCCCGGCGCATCTCCTTTGTAAAGAAGGTGCGGTCGTATGCAAGACTGCCGCCGGCGTGCTTCCCGTTGGTTTTTTTACGCATACTCATGGCGGCAATAAGGCTGCGGATGCGTATGCGGACGGCGCCGAGGTTGTTGACCTCATCGATCTTGAGCAGGGTATACATCTTGCCTGCCTTTTCGAGTATTTCGCTTACCTGATCGGCGGTCACCGCGTCAACACCGCAGCCGAAGGACGTAAGCTGAATAAGCTCGGTATTTTCGTGCCGCGCAACGTATTCTGCGGCAGAATAAAGCCTTGAATGGTAGACCCATTGGTCGACGACACGGATAGGTCTTGTCGGCGTGAAGTCAATGGGCAGACTGTCCTCACTGAGTACATACATGCCGTAGGATGCCACAAGCTCGGGGATACCGTGATTTATCTCGGGGTCGATGTGATAGGGGCGGCCTGCGAGAACGATGACGGGAGCATTTGCCGAATTTGCTTTTTCAATCAGCCGCTTGCCCTCGGCTCTGATATCCTCTTTTGCCTTATGCTGTTCCTCCCACGCGGCGTGGACGGCGGCGCGTGTTTCGCTCGCGGGAATGTTCCACTCCTTGCAAAACAAAGGCACAAGTCTGTCTGCCGCGGTCTTCTCGCTTGTCAGCGATATAAACGGACGTATGTAGCGCACCTGTCCGCCTGTCACCGCCTCGACGTTGTTCTTGATATTTTCGGAGTAGGAGATGACGACGGGGCAGTTAAACTGATTTTGCGCCGACTTGGTTTCTTTGTGTTCGTAAAATACACAGGGGTAGAATATCGTCTTGACACCCTGCTTTATCAGCCATTCGATAGACCCATGCGCAAGCTTTGCGGGATAGCACTCGGACTCACTCGGAATACTGTCGATTCCAAGCTCGTATATCTCTCTTGAAGCGAAGGGCGAGAGCGTGACCTTGAAGCCGAGGTGAGCGAACAGAGTTGCCCAGAAGGGATAGTTCTCATACATATTCAGCACCCTCGGAATACCTATCTCGCCGCGCACTGCCTTCTCGTCAGAAAGCGGGGGATAGTCGAAGATACGGCTTCGCTTATATGCGTATATGCTCTCGCCTGCCTTCGTTTGCTTTTCGATGCCTGCGCCGCGCTCACAGCGGTTTCCCGTGATGTGCGTTCTGTTCCCCCCGAATTTATTGACGGTCAGCATGCAGTTGTTTGAGCAACCGCCGCAGCGCGCCGTTTTGGACGAATATGTAAGAGCGGCGATCTCGTCAAGAGAGAGCATCGTGCTCTCACCGCCCGAGTAGCGTTCTCTTGCCAGAAGAGCCGCGCCGAACGCACCCATAATTCCCGAAATATCGGGGCAGATGACCTCGGTATCGGTTATCTTTTCAAAGGCGCGGAGAACGGCTTTGTTGTGGAAGGTTCCGCCCTGTACGACGATGTGAGAGCCAAGCTCTTTGGCGTCGAGCAGCTTGATGACCTTGTAAATGGCGTTCTTTATGACCGAGTATGCAAGTCCTGCCGAAATATCGGAAACAGCCACGCCTTCCTTTTGCGCCTGCTTGACGTTTGAGTTCATAAATACCGTGCATCTCGTTCCGAGGTCGACGGGATTTTCGGCATGGAGCGCTTCCTTTGCAAATTCCTCCGCGGTGAATCCTAACGAGTTTGCGAAGTTCTCGATAAAGGAGCCGCATCCCGAGGAGCATGCTTCGTTTAGCATGATGCTGTCGACCGC
>JBJDZM010000114.1:0-12627 GCA_051867975.1 Eubacteriales bacterium
CGCACAACGAGGAAATTACAAAAATGGCAAACCGTGTCATTCGTATGCGCAGCGGCGTTATCGATGAGGTTATTGTCAACCGCCATCCCTTAAAAGCGACAGACCTTGTTTGGTGAGGATGCGGCTATGAAAAGAACACAGTGGACGGCATTGTTTGCCGACATACGAAAAACAATAGTATCCTTTGTTTCGATTGCCTTGTTTGTTGCACTCGGTATCGGAGTCTTCCTCGGAATCAAGTGGAACGAGCCGGCGATTGCCGAAACGTCAAAACAATATTACAACGCACATTCCTATCACGACTTGTCGCTTACTTTCCCTTACGGTGTAACAGAGGATGACCTTGCAAAGGTAAAAGCGCTTGACGGTGTGTCGGACGCGGAAGGCTCATATTCCGCTCACGGTCAGGCTTACGTCGGCGATGAGCGATACGTTCTGGTCATTAAATCACTGACCGAGCGAATTGACACTGCTGACATTCTCGAAGGTACACTCCCGTCGGCAAAAAATGAGATCGGAATTGAGAGGATGTTTGCCGATGACACGGGACTTAAGGTCGGAGACAAGCTCACGATTGATACAAGCAAAGATGAAAGCTCCTATCTTTATGAGACGGAGTTTACGATAACTGCCATTGTAGAGCATCCGTCGTATATCCGTAACGATAACACCTATACACGCGGTATCTGCGACATCGGAGACGGAACGGTGGATTTTTACGTTCTTACATCAAAAGACTCTTTTAACATTGACACATACGATAACTGTTTTTCCGAATTGCTCGTTCGCGGAGTCGGCTTTGACGAGCTGACGCCCTTCAGCGAGGAATACGATAAATGCGTCGCGGAACTTTCGGCAAAGATCGAAGGACTCGGTCTTGACTGTGCCCAAAACAGGACAAATTCGGTTTATAACGATGCCATGGACAAAATATCCGATGCGGAAGAGCAAATTTCCGATGCAGAAGCTGAACTCGAAAGCGGTAAAGCCAAAATTGAAAATGCCGAGAGTGAGATAGCGGAAAACGAGCGTCTGCTTGCAGAGGCGCAGGACAAATATGAAAGCGGTCTTGCGGAATATGAGGAAAAGAACGCGGAGTTAAACGACGCTCATCTTACCCTTCTGAATTCTCTGTCAGATGCGGGATTTTCTACTGACCTTGACACCGCCGTAGTTGAGATAAACGAAAAACTTTCAGAACTTGAAAGCCTTAAAGCTCAGGCAACAGATGCACTCGAAATGCTGGACATCGCTTCAGATTATCTGGAGAAATATAAAGAAGACCCTGACAGCGTTGATATCGATGAGCTTTCAGTTCTGCTTGCCTCTCTTGCCGAATTTATTTTAAATGACCCCGACAGCCTCTCGCAGATTGAAACGACAATCAATGATGCAGAGGAGCTGATAACTAAATATATTGAGAATTCGGCAGAGTTGACGGAAGAGGAGAGAAAAACAGTTGAAGACCTTCTTCTCAAAGCCGAAAACGAAGTGAGCACCGACAGCGCAAGTCGGCTTTTGGAGAAAATAAACACGGTTCGTGGCATACTTGAAATGTGCCGTGAAAACCCCGATGCGGTGACGCCGGAGAATATATCCGAGATGATACAACTTGCCATGATGATGGGATATAAACCGGATTTAGATGAAGCCGATGCGCTCCTTTCAGATAAAAAAGCGGAGCTTAACAGTCAGATCTCCGAGATAGAAGAAGGTCAATCGTCACTTCGCGAAGCACTTGACGGTATAGAAAAATATAAATCGGGAGCAAGTCAGATTGAAAAAGCAAGAGCCGAACTCTTAAGCGCTTCCATTGAAATTCTTGACGGTAAGAAGAAAATAAGTGATGCAAAAACAGAGCTTGCCGACGCAAAAGAAAAGCTTGCCGAGGGAGAAAAAGAACTTTCCGAGAAAAGGGCAGAGCTGAATGACGCGAAAAAGGACATGGAAGGCTTCATTCACCATGAAAGCTGGACAGTGCAGAAACGTTCCGACAATCCGGGTTATGCTGCAGCTAAAAAATGCGCGGTTTCAAGCACAAAGCTTTGCTTTTCAATGGCGATTTTGTTTGTGTTCGTCGGGCTTATGGTGTGCTACACCTCGGTTTCGCGCAACGTACACGAATCACAGGTCGCTACAGGCGTACAGAAAGCACTCGGCTTCCGCAGAAAAGAAATCACTGCTCACTATATGCTTTATTCTGTTCTTGCTGTCGGAGTCGGCATCCTGAGCGGCTGTTTACTCGGATACTTTGTAATCGAAACGATTGTGAATCAGGCTTATCAGAGATTGTTTGTTTTTTCGACCATCGTAAATGTTTTCAGAATTCCCGATGCGCTTGTAATCTCCGCCGTGGAAATGGCACTGATACTCCTTGCCACATGGCTTTCCTGCAGTAAGCTCTTGAAAAAGCCGGCAATCGAGCTTCTTCGCGGCGAAACGGGAAGTCTCGGACGCACACACTTTTATGAAAAAACGAAACGGTGGGGCAAGCTATCTCTATATACTCAATCCACAATTAACAATCTTGTAAATGATAAGCCCCGCGTAATTGCGACGCTTGTCGGCGTTGCAGGCTGTACGGCACTTGTAGTTGCCGGAATGTCCCTTCAGCTCTCCCTTGCCAACACACCGGAAAAGCATTTTGAAGATATCTGGACTTTTGACGCACGTTTGGTCAGCGACAGCTCTGTTGAGGGTGCGCAGAAAAACTTGTGTTCAGTGCTTGATGATGAGGGCGTTGGGTACACCTCTGTGAGACAGGAAGCAATTTTCATTAAAGACACCGACGGCAAACTGCTTAAAGCAGACCTTATCGTCCCCGAGACACAAAGCGGTTTATTGGGATTTGTGAATTTGAAGGATCATAAGACAAATAAGCCTTTGAACATACCTGAAGACGGTGTTATTATCAGCCGCTCATACGAAAAACATCACGACATTCACGTGGGCGATACCGTAAATCTTTTGGATATGAACGGCGTCAGCCATGAAAGTAAAGTAGTGGCAGTGAGCGAACATTACCTTTCCGGATGTCAGCTTGTTATGAGCCGCTCGTGCTATGAAAGCATGATGTCTAAGGAGTCGGTCAGCAATACAATATTTTTGAACTACGGTGAGAGTAACCCTACCGAGGTACAGGAAAAACTCTCGCAAACGGACGGATATTTTTCTTTAACCGACGAGCACGCAAAATGGGTTGGAATATTCGCGGCGGCACTGAAAAGCACAACACTTGTGGTTTACATCTGCCTGTTTCTTTCGGCGGTAATGGCACTGCTGGTTCTTCTGAATCTGAACGTAGTTGCGATTAGCGAAAAGAAACGCGAGCTTATTATTATGCGCATCAACGGTTTCAGCATTGGAGAAACAAAAAAATACGTTTACCGTGATAATATCATCCTGACTGCCATTGGAATTTTGTTGGGAATAGGAATTGGAATCGGAATCAGTATATGGATGCTGAATGTTCTTCAGGGAGAGAGTGATAACTTCTTAACCGATCCGAATCTTATTGCTTGTCTTACCGGAGCAGGACTGAGTATTGTTTTCGCCATCATAACAAATATGATTGCGCTCAGAAAAATCGAAAAATTCAAAGTATATGATTTGGACAGGCAATAAACCGATATCAACTACGACATGGAGTTGCCGAAAAAGATGTTTATATATAAAAAGGAGAGAAAATGACCATACTTGCAGTCAGCAACAACTCTACTATGCTGGAGAGATTGTGCAACGGATTATCGAGTATTCTTCCGAATGCCAAAATCATTCGTGAGACCGACTCGCTTATGGCGGGCAAATATTCGTTTAATCATAACTTTGACATGCTATTTGCAGATGTTAATATGAAAAGAATGGGCGGAGTGGAGCTTATTCGGTTTGTCAGACAGGAACATCCGGGAGTATTGTCTTATCTTATCGTGCCGAGTGGAGAGATAAACGATTTTCCGTTTCTTACTCATGACGAGGTCAACGGTATCATAGAAGAACCGCTTACAAGGGAGTCGCTTGAAAAAACTCTGGACATAAAGAGCCGACAATAAAACAACAGATTCTTGAGCAAGAACTAAAAATCGGGAGAAAATTATGGAAAACACATTACCAAAAAAAATCATTGTCAGTATAGTTTCAATCACTGTCTGCGCTCTGTGCGCTTTTGCCCTGGTATCGTGCGAAAAAAATAACAGCAGCGAAAATGCGCAAAAACCCGTCTGTTATACGGTGACTTTCCATTATAACACGGGGGTTGAGGAAGATTCTTCAAGCGCGAGCGTGGAGAGCGGCAAGACCGCGGCGGATAAGGTTCCTGAAATACTTCATTCTGCGGGCTACGCATTTGACGGCTGGTGTACGGACAAAGAGCTGACACATGATTTTGATATAGAAAATACGCCTGTAACGTCGGATATCTCACTTTACGCCCGCTGGAGGAAGGAATACGACAGGGCATGGTTTTTAAGCAAGCTCGGTGAATGTGCCGCTAACGCAACAAGCGACGGCGTCGTGCGGACGAAAGTTTCATATAAAGTTAAGTTCAACAACGCCGACACGGAAAACTTCACATCAGAAATAGTAAACGGCGGCATTACTGTAGGAGACTATAATATCCGCTTATTGATTACCGCCGAGTGGTTTGAAAAAGAATTTTTGAACGGTGATAACATAACCGTTACTTCTGAACTTTACAACATGCGCGGAACTGACGAGATTTCCGCAACAGTTCATTACGTCAACGGTGAAAACGAAAAGTGTATTTATTCTTTTAAAGTGGATAAATACGGATATATTTCAGGTTGCAGCGAAAAGATAGATAACGGCGAGGGAGAAACAAACACATCGCTGTACATTTTGTCATCCGTACAGTATGAATAATTATTGCAGATAAAACAATACAAAAAAATTGAGGTACTTGAGATGAACGATAAAATCTTCCGTAAAAAGAGCATTGACAGAATGTCGTCTCCCGAACAGCTGAACGATTACATAAAGGTGACCAATCCCGGCGTGTGGATGGTGCTTTCGGCGATCGTGATTCTTTTGATTGGCGTTTGCGTGTGGGGCGTTTTCGGCAAGCTCGAAACCAAACTCACGGTTGCGGCGGTTAGTCAGGACGGACAGACGGTACTGTATGTCAAAGAGGACAATTTATCATCTGTAAAGGAAAATATGAGCGTTTACATAGGTGACGAGACTTATAAAGTCACATCGGTGAGCGCGCAACCTGTTGCTGTTTCCGAAGGAATAAGTGAATATGCCCTACATTTAGGCAACTTGCAAATTGGAGAATGGGTATACATCGTGCAAATAAACGGAAATATTCCGGACGGAGCGTATAAGGCGCAGATCGTCACCGACAGTGTGTCTCCGTTGTATTTTGTATTTAACTGAGGCGGCGTATGGAAAACAAAAAGCTGAAAATCAAACAGCCGCTCACAAAAGGCGTAGCGAAAGTACCCGTCGTCATGCAGATGGAAGCGCTGGAGTGCGGCGCGGCGTCTCTTGCCATGGTGTGCGCATATTACGGCAAATGGATACCGCTCGAACAGATACGTGTCGATTGCGGCGTGTCGCGCGACGGTGCTAATGCCAAAAATCTTCTCGTTGCCGCCAGAAGCTATGGATTTACCGCAAAAGGGTACAGGTATGAGCCGGATGACCTGAAAAAAAACGGAAAATTTCCCTGCATCATCCATTGGAACTTCAATCATTTCGTCGTGCTTGACGGATTTCGGGGGAACAAAGCTGTCATAAACGACCCTGCCAAGGGCAATTATACGGTGTCTATGGATACCTTCGACAAATCGTTTACGGGCATTTGCCTGATGCTCGAACCGAACGAAAGCTTTGTTCCCACGGGAAAGAGAAAAAGCGTCCTCTCTTTCGCCTTAAAGCGTTTGAGCGGAGCTAAGGTTGCCGTTGCGTTTGTCGTGTTTACAACGCTCATTTCCGCGCTGATAGGGGTTATAACGCCGGCTTTTTCCCGTATTTTTATGGATCGCCTCTTGACGCACGAAAATCCCGATTGGTTCTATCCCTTCCTGATTGCCTTGTCGGCAATGTCGGTTTTACAACTCGTCATAGCGGCGCTTGAAATCTATTACAGCAACAGAATAAACGGCAAGCTCGCTACTGTGGGCAGTTCCACATTTCTGTGGAAGGTACTGCACCTGCCTATGGAGTTCTTTTCACAGCGTCTTGCTGGCGATATCCAGGGCAGGCAGGGGTCCAATGCGAGCATTGCCAACAGTGTTGTAAATACATTCGCGCCTCTTGCACTAAACGCGATCATGATGGTGTTTTATCTCGTCGTAATGATAAGATACAGCTGGATCCTCACGCTTGTAGGTCTTTCGTCGCTCGTCATCAATGCGTGGATGTCGCGGGTCATTTCCAAAAAGCGCATCAACATCACGCGCGTTTCGATGCGTGACGCGGGAAAGCTGGCAGGCGCAACCGTCGCCGGTGTGGAAATGATAGAGACTATCAAAGCAAGCGGTGCGGAAAACGGATTTTTCGAAAGATGGGCAGGCTATCAGGCGAGTGTCAATGCGCAGAAGGTCAAGTACGCAAAGATAAATCAGTATCTCGGAATGATACCTTCCGTCGTTTCAACAATAACGGGTATCGTCGTGCTGACGCTGGGCGTATGGTTTGCGATGGAGGGAACTTTTACCGTCGGTATGATCATGGCGTTTCAGGGAGTGCTTTCTTCCTTCAGCGCCCCTGCGACAACCTTCATATCTGCAGGTCAGACCTTACAGGAAATGCGCACGCAGATGGAGCGTGTTGAGGATGTCATGCAGTACCGTGAGGACGATTGTTACAAGACGGAAGTCAAAGAGGAGAACTTCGGCAAACTAAAAGGTACGATTGAACTTAAGAATGTTACGTTTGGCTATTCGCGTCTTTCCGAACCTGTCATCAAGGATTTCAGCCTTAATATTAAACCGGGTGAAAGAATTGCCCTTGTCGGCACTTCCGGTTGCGGAAAGTCCACCATTTCAAAGCTGGTTTCGGGGCTTTATCAGCCATGGAGCGGAGAAATTCTATACGACGGCAAGCGCCTCTCGGAAATAGACCGAGATGTATTTACCGGCTCGCTCGCCGTTGTCGACCAGGAGATCACTCTTTTTGAAGGCACGATTGCCGACAATATAAAAATGTGGGACAACTCTATTGAGGACTTTGAAATGATCATGGCGGCACGCGACGCACAGCTGCACGAGGAGATCATGCGCCGAGACGGCGGTTACAATTACCGCATCGCCGAAGGCGGCAAGGATTTTTCGGGCGGTCAGCGTCAAAGACTCGAAATTGCAAGAGTTCTTGCGCAGGACCCGTCGGTAATCATACTCGACGAAGCGACAAGTGCGCTTGACGCCAAGACAGAATACGATCTTGTCAAAGCGGTTAAAGACAGAGGAATAACCTGTATCGTCGTGGCACACAGGCTTTCCACCGTGCGCGATTGCGACCAGATCATCGTACTTGACCATGGAGTGGCGGTTGAGCGAGGTACGCATGAGGAATTATACGCCAAGGGCGGCAAATATACACAGCTTATATCGAATGATTAGAGGGACGGAGTTATGGGTTGGTTTGAAGAACAAATAAAGATGCGGCGCGACAGCGACAACGAGGCATTGAATGATTCGCTGAAGAACGTATCTGCAATAATTGAGGGAAAGAAAGGATTTTCCTTCGGGGACGACAGGGAAAAGATCAAAAGCGTACTCGATGAGATACTTGCTTTCTTTCATATTCAATACCGGGAAATTCCGCCCGAAATCAAAGACTTGAACGATCAGATGGAGTACCTTTTCCGCCCTCACGGCATCATGTACCGTCCGGTTAAACTTGATAAGGGATGGTATAAGAACGCCTCGGGCGCAATGCTCGGAAAACTGAAGACGGGAGAGGCGGTGACTCTTCTGCCCGATAAGTTGGGTATGTATGGATTTTACGATCCGACGACGAATAAGAAGGTCAAGCTGGGGCGTAAAACGCAGGGACTTTTGGAAGAGGACGCGTATTGCTTCTATAAGCCTTTTCCGCTCAAAAAAATCGGCGTGCGCGATTTAATTCAATACATAGTCGGCACTGCCTCGCCGTCCACGATTGTTTATATAGTTTTGATTACTCTCTGCGCAACTCTTGTCGGAATGATAACGCCGAGAATTACTAAGCTCTTATTCTCCGACGTGCTTGAAAGCGGAAGCGCGAGACTGCTTTTATCAATAGCCGTGCTTTACGTCTGCACGAGCTTGAGCGTGCTTATGATAAGCGGGATAAAGTCCCTGCTTATGAATAAGATCAATATACAGATGAACGTATCCGTTCAGGCGGCGACAATGGCAAGGGTTCTTTCTCTCCCTGCCGGCTTTTTCAAGGATTACAGCTCGGGTGAGATAACGTCGAGGGCGCAGTACGTTGACTCGCTATGCCAGACGCTGGTGCAGACCTTCCTTTCCACGGGATTGACTTCGGTCTTCTCTCTCGTATACATAACGCAGATTTTCGTCTATGCCAAAGATCTTGTGATTCCCGCGCTGTGCATAACGCTGGTTACGCTGGTATTTTCAATTGTTTCTTCGTTTGCACAGATGAAGATAAGCAAAAAGCATATGGAGCTTTCGGGCAAGATGAGCGGTATGACCTATCAGATCATAACGGGTGTTCAGAAGATCAAGCTTTCGGGCAGTGAAAAGCGAGTCTTTGCACGTTGGATGAACGAATATGCCGAAGAGTCTAAGTACACTTACGGTACGCCTCCGTTTATTATGTTTAACAGCGTTATCTCCACCGCCATCTCGCTTGCAGGCACGATAGTGATGTACTTTTTTGCCGTCAGGAGCGGTGTATCGGTTGCGGACTATACGGCGTTCAACGCGGCATACGGCATGCTTTCGGGTGCGCTTATGAGCGTTGCGGGCATCGCGCTTACTGCGGCAAGGATAAAGCCCGTAATTGATATGGCAAAGCCCATCATGGATGCAGAGCCTGAGATTTCCGAGGGTAAGAAGATCGTAACTAAGGTTTCGGGAGGCATTGAACTGAACAATGTCAGCTTCCGCTACGAGGAAAATTCGCCGCTCGTCGTGGATGATATCAGCCTGAAGATCAAACCCGGTCAGTACGTTGCCATTGTAGGAAAAACCGGGTGCGGCAAGTCGACACTTCTGCGGCTGTTGCTCGGCTTTGAAAAACCGCAGAAGGGAGCGATCTATTACGACGGCAGGGACATAAACACGCTTGACCTTAAGTCTCTCCGTAAAAGAATTGGCGTTGTCACTCAAAACGGCAAGCTGTTTCAGGGGGACATCTATTCAAATATCGTCATATCCGCACCATATCTTTCCGTGGATGATGCATGGAAGGCGGCGGAGATCGCCGACATTGCGGACGACATCAGGCATATGCCTATGGGGATGCATACCATCATTTCCGAGGGAGCAGGCGGCATTTCCGGCGGGCAGAAACAGCGGCTGATGATAGCTCGGGCAGTTGCGCCCAACCCTAAAATCCTTATGTTCGACGAGGCGACCAGCGCACTCGATAACATAACGCAGAGAAAGGTCTCCGAAGCACTCGACTCGCTGAAATGTACCCGTATCGTAATAGCTCACCGTCTCTCTACCATAAAGCAATGCGACAGAATTATCGTGCTTGACGGCGGAAAGATTGTCGAGGACGGAACGTACGATGAACTTCTCCGCAGAGAGGGATATTTTTACGAGCTTGTAGAGCGGCAGAGACTTGATTGAAAGAAAAATAAAAAAATTCAAAAATAATTTCGCAAAATCCGAAAAACGGCAGTATAAATAGGTGAAAGACGGTTGAGAAAAATCAACACGCAAAATAGAAAAAAGGAGATTATATTATGAGATTCACAAACGAGATGATTGAAAAAGCAAAGGCCGCAAGAAACGAAGAAGAAATGCTTGAACTTGCAAAGGCAGAAAACATCGAAATGACCGCAGAGGAAGCGGCAAAGTATTTTGCCGAACTTCACAAAACAGGAGAACTTGAAGACGACGAGCTTGACAATGTCGCCGGCGGTTGCAGTGACTCATTACCCAAATACTCGGAAGGACAACGCGTTTATACAAATTTACCCGGCCGCACAGGTTACGGTACTGTTGTTCAAATTATAAAAAAAGACAGTGTCTATCAATACAAGATAGATTATGATAACCTTCCCGACGCAATTGTTCCCGAGAAACTTGTATCTCCTGCAGAAAATTAATAAGCGCATTTTCACCTTACGTTCAACCCGTTTTAAGAGAAATATTAAAAACAAGGAGAAAAATTTATGAAACTTACAAATGAACTTATTGAAAAAGCAAAAACGGCAAAGAGTGCAGAGGAACTGCTTGAAATAGCGAAAGCCGAAAATATCGAGCTTGCCGAAGAGGAAGCGGCAAAAGCGTTTGCAGAACTTCACAGGTCAGGAGAGCTTTCGGACAACGAACTTGACAATGTTGCGGGCGGCTGCGGAGATGAACCTGCCCCTCCGGTATTTAACGTAAGAGACAGAGTGTATTTTATAGAAGTGGACGGGGAAAAAACTTACGGTACCATAGAATACATTACTCACGTAAGTGGTGATTGCTATTGTTATTATGTCAGAAGGGACGGACAAGAAAAGGCAACGATAGGTTTAGGAGCTCAATTATTAACAAAAGTGAACTAAATGATTAAAGTAATTTAGATAGGCGGAACTATTATGAAACTGACAGAAGAAATTATAGAAAAGGCAAAAACCGCAAAAACGGCAGAAGAACTGCTCCAAATGGCAAAAGCAGAAAATATCGAGCTTACCGCAGAGGAAGCGGCAAAAGCGTTTGCAGAACTTCACAGGTCAGGAGAGCTTTCGGACAACGAACTTGACAATGTTGCGGGCGGCTGTGAGCATACATATCACGATGCTTGTCCAACATGCGGTAACCGCAGTTTTACGTCTTACGGCGATTCATTTGTACATTGCAGTAATCCGCAATGCGGTCAATGGTACTACAATTCAAAATATAAATATATGGATGAATAACTTTTATTTTACTCCAAACGGCTACGGGAAAAATACTTTTTTTGGGTATATTTGCCCGTTTGCCGTTTGAGAGAATGAATATACGTATTGTAAAATACTTTAATGGAGTATAGATATGAAATTATCAAAAGAACTTTTAGAAAAAGCTCAAACGGCAAAATCACCCGAAGAACTGCTCCAAATGGCGAAAGCAGAAAATATTGAGCTTACCGCAGAGGAAGCGGCAAAGGCATATGCGGAACTTCATAAAACAGGCGAGCTTTCGGACGAAGAGCTGGATAATATTGCCGGAGGGTTTTGTTATGAAAGCGGAGATACGCCCTTGTTCAAATCGGGTGACAGGGTATTTTGGTATGACGATTCGGACAAAAAGCGTTATGGTACGATTGCAAAAGTATTTGAAAAAAGCGAACAATTCGGAAATATGTTTAGTTATTCAATATGGCCCGAGGGAGAGGGCGGTGTAATCGTAAAGGCGGAAAAGTATTTACATTCAGCATGAAAGGGGAAAAGTCATGAAATTATCAAAAGAACTTTTAGAAAAAGCTCAAACGGCAAAATCACCCGAAGAACTGCTCCAAATGGCGAAAGCAGAAAATATTGAGCTTACCGCAGAGGAAGCGGCAAAGGCATATGCGGAACTTCATAAAACAGGCGAGCTTTCGGACGAGGAGCTGGATAATGTCGCGGGCGGTATGTGTGAAGAGGAAATTCCGGAGCCTAAATACAAAATCGGCGACATGGTGATATCTTCAAGAGGATTTCCTTGTCATACCTGTGGCATTTATCGTGACTTCCAAATAACCGAAGTGCATCGTTCGCCCGACGGAAAGCATACTTATTCCATTGCCTGCCCGGAGTGCGGAGAAAAATGGTGGAACAGCAATGTCGAGGAAGAAACAATCGACTCGTTAGCAGACTACAAAAAAAGTTGAGTGAAATTCTTGATTAGAAAGGTGAATTTTTATGAAATTTTCAAAAGAACTGATTGAAAAAGCGAAAACAGCCAAGACGGCGGAAGAACTGCTCGCAATGGCAAAATCAGAAAATATCGAAATGACCGCAGAGGAAGCGGCAAAGTATTTTGCCGAGCTTCACAAAACTGGCGAGCTTTCCGATGAGGAGCTGGACAATGTTGCAGGCGGGCGTCTGTGTAGTCCCGGTGATCCGAAGTGGAATATCGGAGACCGAGTGAGATACTACTATGAATACGCATTCTCGTGGGACAATACAATCACAACAGAAGCGGTGTCGGTTATTACCGATAGAAGAATAGACGAACAAGACTTGAATTGGGAGTACAAATTGGAGCGTGGCAGTTGGGACGGTGCTGAATATATTTATGAATTCCGTATCCTTTCTTTGGCTTGATCTGAATTATAACCTATTTCATATTTATTAAAAATCTAATTTGAGGAGGTCGTTTTATGAACATTTCAAATGAACTTTTAGAAAAAGCAAAGATGGCAAAGACGGCAGAGGAACTGCTCCAAATGGCGAAAGCCGAAAACATTGAACTTTCCCCAGAGAATGCGGACAAGATGTATGCCGAGCTACACAAAACAGGCGAGCTT
>JBJDZM010000114.1:12727-21846 GCA_051867975.1 Eubacteriales bacterium
CACAAAACAGGCGAGCTTGCCGACGATGAGCTTAACAACGTCGCGGGCGGCACCGACGCTTCATGTAACGCAGGCACGCCATTCACTCCGGGAACCAAGGTTTACATGGAAATGCGCAGAAGATACGGTGTTGTTGAAGAAGTTGGATATGATGAATATGGAATGTTTGTGTTTAAGATTCGTATTTCTTATGGGTTCAACCACTTTGATTTTGTCACTTGCAAGGAAGATGAATTGAAATTGGCTGATGATAACTTTCCTGAAAATGATTTTAATTGATAAACACAGCAATCCCAAAAGGAGGGCATATTATGAATTTCACAGCAGAACTTATAGAAAAAGCAAAACAGGCAAAGACGGTGGAAGAGATTGTCGAATTGGCGAAAGCCGAGGGGATTGAAATGACCAAAGAGAAAGCGGAAAAAATCTTCTTCGGGCTTAACAAAAAATCCGGCGAGCTTTCGGACAACGAGCTTGATAATGTTTCCGGCGGAGGTTTGTGTGGTGACGATGGTACAGAACATCACGATACCTATCAATGTGAACACTGCGGATCGTATAATACAGAGTTTTATATGAATCACGACTACGAAGTGGAATGGCACTGCCAGGATTGCGGAAGGATAAGTTATCCTATTAACAGATAAATGATAAAAGCATAAGGCTTCTGAAAAAGCATACTTATCCCATAGAATGAGCAAAGTGCAGCGAAGAATGGTGGAACAAGAAAATATCTGCGCACTCTATTGCTTATGCTTAAAATGAAAGAATAATTAGGAGTAAAAATCATGGAAATCTCAAAAGAACTCATAGAAAAGGCAAAGACGGCAAAATCGGCAGAAGAACTGCTCCAAATTGCAAAAGCCGAAAACATCGAGCTTACCGCAGAAGAGGCTGAAAAAGCGTTTGCGGGACTTCATAAAACGGGCGAGCTTTCGGACGAGGAGCTGGATAACGTTTCCGGCGGCTGCGGTGATGAAATCAAATGGGGTTCCGGTAATATTGAGGTGCTTAAAGAAGGGATAGATTTCGATTTTGAAATTGGAACCCGGGTGGTAGTTAAATATCTCGGATACTTCAAATGCGAGGGTACGATAATAGACAGAAAGGTTGATAAGTTGACTACCTTGTATTATACCGCATATTATCAGATTCGCTATGACGACCCGTCAGACGAAGATGAATGGGTACAGCAAGATCAAGTAGGCGTGATAGTTTAATGAATTTGTCATAGAGAATGAATCTAAATGTATTTTTTTGTCTGAATACGGAGTAAAGAAATAAAATTGTTGGTAAAAAGGAGCATATTATGAAACTGACAGAAGAACTTTTTGAAAAAGCAAAAACAGCAAAAACGGCAGAAGAACTGCTCCAAATGGCGAAAGCAGAAAACATTGAAATGACCGCGGAAGAGGCTGAAAAAGCGTTTGCAGGACTTCATAAAACGGGCGAGCTTTCCGACGAAGAACTCGACAACGTTTCGGGCGGCTGTGGTGAGGAAATCCAATGGGATAAAAATGAGATGGATTGGAACGATTTTAACGTACATTTTGCTTTTGAAATCGGAACCCGGGTTGTCGTGAGTAACGGATATTTCAAAGATAAAGGTACGATCATTGACAGAAAAAAGGAACTTTATCAGTGCTTGTATTGGCGCGGGTGTTATCTGATTCGCTATGATGACCCGTCAGAGAAAGATGAGTGGGTAAGTCAATGTAATGTGGGTGTAATCGTAGGCTGAATCGAGGAAGCAACATGTATTTTATTCTATCAAAAAATATTGCCCTGCGCTCATGGTGGCTGGTGCCGTATGCTTATTACGTAAAGCATTGCGAGATGGCATTGGGGCTGAAAAAAGAAGAATTTGAACTGCTCTCTCTGTGCGACGGCCTGCACGATATAGAAGAGGACGAGCTGACAAAAAGACTTGTTGAGCGCAGGTTGATTTCCCCGGTCGAAAAGGGCGGAGCTGAGCTTACCGAGTGGCAAAAGCCGCTTGTGTGCGACAACCGCTACATGCCGCATATGAACTGGATGATTACGGGCAAGTGCAACTATAACTGTCTGCACTGCTTCAACGCCAAGGACAATGCGCCATTGCAGAGCGAGTGGACGCTCGACGAGGCAAACGCCCTTCTGGATGAGGCTCAGAAGTGTGGTGTCAACGCAATTCTGCTTACCGGCGGTGAGCCTATGGCGCACAAACATTTCTTTGAGATATTAGAGGGCATATACAGCCGCGGAATGTATGTTTTCGAGCTGAATACCAACGGTTTTTTCATCAATCAGACCGCCCTTGATAAAATGAAGCAGATCGGCTGTAATCCCCTGATGAAAATCTCCTTTGACGGTATCGGCTTCCACGACTGGATGAGAAATCACAAGGGAGCAGAGGAAATCGCCTTGAATGCCATCCGGCTGTGCAAGGAAAACGGCTTCCGGGTCATGGTGCAAATGAACATTAACCGCAAAAACCGGGAAAGCATCCTGAAAAGTCTGGAGTATTTAGACGAGATCGGTGTTGACCGCACCAGAATCATCTGTACGACGGAATCTACCCGTTGGGCGGAAAATGCCGCCGGACAGTCATTTACCGTTCCCGAATATTACGATTCCTGCCTGGAGATCGCGCAGGGTTACATACGTGGCGAGCATAAAATGACGTTGGATTTCTGGCAGATTATGGATCTTGATCCCGCGAGAAAGAGTTATAATCTTGCCCCCCTGCGAGGCTGTTTGATGAGATACAGGGAATCACTTCCGCTCTGTAAGGGCACAAGAGGCATGATTGCGGTGGCGGCAGACGGCGAGGTCTACCCCTGCATGCAGATGTCGGGTTGGATGAAAGCGCATAATGTCACCTTCAGCAATGTAAAGAAAGACGGCTTGCAACCTGTTCTGCAGAGCAGTGCATATCTCGACACGGTCTGCGCTACAATCGGAGACAAGATAAAGGTAAATAAACAGTGTGCGGAATGTAAGTATCTGAAATATTGCCTGTGCGGTTGCCCTGCAATCTCAGGCTTGACACATGAGGGCAATTTGCTCGCTCCCGACCTTTGGAAGTGCTTCTTCTTTGAGCATGGCTACGTGGAGAAGTTCGAAAAAATGCTGGCTCCGTACGTAAATCAGACGCATATTGACCAAACATAAACGCAAGAGGAAAGAGAAATGAGTACAACGAGAAAGTTAACGGCATTATTTGATTATCAGCGTTTTGCCGGAAATGAACGATTGCAGGCACTGATTGCGGATACCGAAAACCGCTGTCTACATGCTTTATCCGACGACGATCTGGAGTGGGTCAGCGCGGCAGGGGAACAAACCGACCTGAAAGAAAAAAAGGACGGGCAAGAGGATGAATAAACAGGATTGCGGTTTCATCTATACGCAATACTGCGATAAGGTCTTCGGCTTTGTCCGCTCCAAAATATTCAACCAAGCCGAAGCGGAAGACATTGTTCAGACCGTGTTTCTGAAGGTGTATGGCAATCTTGATAAATATGATGAAACAAAGGCTTCTCTTTCCACGTGGATATATACCATCACACGCAACACGGTTTATGATTATTTGAAAGAAAAGCGTGACCATCCGGTGTTGGAATTGATAGACAACACAGTGGATCCCGCAGAAGAGCCGGATGATTCGATTCTGAACAATGAGGCATTGGAAGAACTTGCATCTGCGCTTGAAAAATTGCCGCAAAAAGAGCGGGACGTTATAATTCTTATATATTATCAAGGAAAACCAAAAACCGAGGTTGCAAAAATTCTCGATATTACTTACGGACAGCTGCGTTATCTTCACGACAAGGCTCTCAGTCGACTGAAAGAGATGCTTTAGCGTTATTTAACAGCAAAAAGAGTACTTTTTGAAAAACCAAAATTGCTACAGAACGTAGATGAGCCGATATAACATTGTAAAATATACGTACTTGATGTGCGTAAGTTTTAATAAAAATTTTTAAGGAGGATAAATTCATGAAATTTATCGAAACGTTATTTCCCAACCTTGCCGGACAAACCTTGCCGGTAGTAGCCATTACACTGTCCATTATGGTCGCGTTTTACTTGTTATACGCAATTGCCGGATGGAAAATGTTTACGAAGATGGGCGAGAAGGGCTGGAAGGCCTTTGTACCCGTGTACAACGTCTACATATTGCTTAAAAGATGCAGCAAGGTCTCTTATTTTGGGCAGATGATTATCGCAGGCGCGGTTTACTCAATTATCGACATTTTGTATTATGTAAACGTCATCAATGTCGAAGCCGCCAATGCTCTTTCGATTATCTGCAGCTTGATTCAGCTTGTAGCTTTAATCTGGTTCCTCGTTCTTGAAATTAAGATGATGCACGGTATATCAAAGTCGTTCGGTCACGGTGCAGGCTTCACCGTAGGTCTTATACTGTTGACATTTATTTTCCAGTTGATCCTCGGATTCGGATCGTCTGAATACAGACCTGTCAAAAAAGGAAAAAGCAAATAACGGCAAAGGATTTTACCCACCTACGTTTGTGCGTGGGTGGGTAATCGGGGAAAAATATGAAAAATATTGGAAAAAAGACGCGTTTTTCACTTTTGATATATTCCGAATTGATTGCAGGAATACTCTGTTATGTTCTTGTAGCGGCTGTTACGGGACTGCTTATATGGTCAGCTTTAAACAGCGAGGAGCAGATTGACGATATTATCACAGTTGTAATAATTCTCGCTGTTTTCTATCTTTTATGCGCTGTGGGCGGCGGCTGGCTTATTTCACGATTTGTCAAGTGGAAGAAGCTACCCGACGATCTTATCTCAGCAGACGGCGAGTATTTATATATTTTCACGAATAAACAGATTAAGATCGCACTCGATGAGATAGATTCGATTTTTGCCGGTCCCGAATCTTTTTTGATCCATCTGTTCGGGGGCGGTTACGGAATTGTCGAAATTGAAGCGGCCGGAAAAAAATACAAGGTCTATTTTGTTGACGAGGCAAACACAGTCCCGGATATTGTTATGAATCATATCAATAATCTATAAGCTTTGTAAATCGGATTTGCAGGCACCGGCTCGCAAATAAATAAATTAACAGGAGGACATTATGTCGGAATTCAGTAATATTGTTCGCGAAATGGCGGACGGGACGCTGGACGGCGTCTCGGAGGGAGTCATTATCGCCATGAGCGTGGTGGTCGGATTGCTGATCATCGCATCTCTGTTTGCTTTTGGTATTTCGATATACCTTTGGATGAGCTATGTAAAATACAACAAAACACAGAACCGTTGCAGAAAGACAGGCGAGCAGATTGCCAGAACAATACTTGATAATCACGGACTTGAGAAGATCAAGGTGACAAAGACAGGCTCTATCATGTTCGGTAACAGCTACAGTCACTATTTCAAAAGGGTGAGGCTCAGACGCTTGACATGGCAAAAGCAAAGTGTAACTTCTCTTGCCATGGCGGCGCAAAAATCCTCGCTTGCCGTTCTTGATAGAGAAAACGATGCGGATATGAGAACTCGCGTCCGCCTGACACCGCTTATATACTTCGGACCGATTGCTTTTGTTCCAATGGTTGTAATCGGCGTGTTGCTGGACGTGTTGTTATCAACCGGTTTTTGTGGCATCCTTCTTACGGGACTTGGTCTTATCTTCTATCTCTTATCCTTTCTTATGTCGATTCTCGTACTGAAAACCGAGAAAAAGGCACAGAAAAGGGCGT
The DNA here is from genome assembly GCA_051867975.1 of Eubacteriales bacterium. Classification (GTDB taxonomy): domain Bacteria; phylum Bacillota; class Clostridia; order Oscillospirales; family CAG-272; genus SVTX01. The sequence continues at coordinate 18,438 of JBJDZM010000114.1, forward strand.
ATGAGATTATGAAAGCGGACGGCTTGGCAACCGAGGAAGAACTCGAAATGTGTAAAAAACTCTTCCGCCTTTACAATATCGAATACATAAACGACATGGTTATTGCACTGCTTGAGCTTATCTACCGCGTGCTTCAGATCATTGCATATGTTCAGAACTCGTCTTCATCATCGAGCAAATAAACACTCGGGAGAAGAGAACTTATGAGCACACTGTTTATCAACGCATGCGTACGCGACGGCTCCAGAACGGAGGAACTTGCGAAATTCTTTCTTGACGGATTTTCCGACGATGTACACGAAATAAAATTGCGGAATGAAAAGATTCAACCGCTTGACAGAGAATCGTTGATGCTTCGTGACAAATTGACAGCAGAGCATATCACCGACCATACGCTCCTTAGATATGCGAAGGAATTTGCAGCGGCAGATACCATTGTCATTGCCGCCCCTTTTTGGGATCTTTCATTCCCGTCGCTGCTGAAAATCTACTTGGAGACAATATCTGTATGCGGAATAACCTTCCGCTATGAAAATAACGCTCCAATGGGGCTGTGCCGTGCAGACAGATTGTTCTATATCACAACTGCCGGCGGCACCATTATTAGAGATTTCGGCTTTTCTTACGTAAAGGAGCTTGCCGAAACCTTTTACGGAATTAAGCAAACAAAATGCTTCCGAGCGGAGGGGCTTGATATTATCGGGGCAGATGTTAACGGCATTATGGCAAAGGCAAAGAGCGAAATAGAAGTGTGGCTGGCGCTGAACGGTCATAACCGACCCACACAGGAGATGTAGTATACCCTGATTCAGTCAAAAATAACAAAGGTCTGATTGCCGTAAGCTTCTGTAGCGATCAGACCTTTGTATTTTTGCAAGAAAATTAAAAAACAAGATATTTTTCGGGTGAAAATTCTTAGATTATTAAAAAATATATGATATAATATACACAGCGTGAGGCTGAACATAATCAGAATCAATTTGCTGTGAACCGCTCCTCGCACGGCGAGGAGTCCGAGTCATATTTATGATATAATATACGCAGAAATCCTTGCTAACGCAAGTCTTTGGGCTTCGCCCTGCGCACGCTGCGCGTGCCTGCGCTCTTGAATCACGTCGTAAAAATGCCCTTGCGAGCAAGCATTTTTACTTGTGATATAATAGAAAAAAGGTTTCAAAGGTAGGTGAGATTATGACAGTAGGTGAAATCAACGTAACCCTGCAACTATTTGGCTCTGTTTTGAGCCTGATGATTATATTTTGCTTGTTTATCAGTGGAAATGCAAAAACGAAAACGGGCAGACTGTATGTTCTGCTGTTGGCTTTAAATATGGGTGGCTTGCTGTTCGACGCGCTTGCCTATATGTTCAGGGGTAAAACATATCCGTTCGCTTATTTTGGCGTTCGTGCCAGCAATTTTCTGGCGTTTTGCTGTTTCTGTGCGTTTGCAACGGCTTTTTTGTCGTACCTCAATCAGTTCGTATCTGTCAAAAAACCGGGAGCATGTAGACCGTATATGATGATTTCCGGGTGCGTTTGCGCTTCCTACCTGGTACTGTACGTTGTCAATTTGTTCGTTCCTATTTTCTATTACATTGATTCAAGCAACATATACATGCGCACACCATTGTACGGACTTACGATGATTCCTGCCTTTTTGAATATGCTTTTGACCGTTATCATACTGATTAAGCACAAAGACATACTTACCAAAAGTCAAATCACTGTATTCGGCATGTATGTGGCACTTCCCATGATTGCCCTTCCGGTGCAGATTTTTGTATATGGATTGAATTTCTCAAGTATAACGACAACGCTGGTCGTTGTCATCATGTTACTGTTCCTGCAAACCGAGCAAACGAGACTTTTGCTAAAAGAAGAAAAAGAGGTCGCTGAAGCAAAATTGGCTTTGACAGAGAGCAATAACTCTTTGGTACTCTCCCAAATTCAACCGCATTTTCTGTACAACGCTCTGACCTCGATCTACCGCTTATGTGACGTAAAGCCCGAGGCGGCGAAAGAGGCGGTCAGTAACTTTTCCAAGTATCTGCGAGGAAATCTGGATTCCATCAAGCAAACGAAGATGATCTCGTTTGCCGACGAACTACAACATCTGGAGGCGTATCTTTCACTTGAGAAAATACGCTATGACGAATATCTCGATGTCAAATACGACATAAAGGCTACGGAGTTCTTTCTTCCGCCGCTGACGGTTCAGCCCCTTGTGGAAAACGCAGTTAATTACGGAATCAGCGATCTTCCCGAGGGCGGCATTGTGACAATATCCACCGAAGAAAACGACGATTTTTATGAGATACGTGTCAGTGACAACGGTGTCGGATTTGATCCCGATAAAATCCCCACGGACGGACGTTCTCACGTCGGCATTTCAAACGTCCGAAGCAGACTGAACATTATGTGCCACGGCACGCTTGACATAAAGAGCACACAGGGGAACGGCACGGTGGCTATCATTCAAATACCCAAAGGAGAAACGGAAAATGAATATCATAGCAGTTGATGATGAGAAATTGGCGCTTGAAACACTCGTAGATTCGGTTTCAAAGGCAACGCACGAAGCGGATATACACGGCTTCAGGAAGCCCGAAGAAGCTCTGGAATATGTCCGCCAAAACGGCTGCGAAATTGCTTTTTTGGATATCAAGATGCGTGGAATGACGGGGCTTGAGCTTGCAAGACGGCTTAAAGATATAAAAGGGGACATCAATATCATTTTTGTGACCGGCTATTCGGAATATTCGCTTGATGCTTTCCGCCTTTATGCCAGCGATTATCTACTCAAGCCTGCAACTCCTGATGCTGTAAGCCGTGCTCTGGAGCATTTGCGTGTCCCGATAATACCTTCACAAACCAAAAAAATCCGCTTTCAGTGTTTCGGAAACTTTGAGGCGTACGTGGACGGAAGACCGCTTGTTTTCAGACGGGCGAAAACCAAAGAGCTTTTGGCATATCTGGTTGACCGAATGGGGGCATCTGCTACGATGGGCGAGCTGATGGCGGTCATATGGGAAGACGGAGAGGATACGTCTTCAAGGCAGAGCAACCTGCGGAATCTGATTGCGGACTTGAAAAACGTTTTTTCCGATGCGGGGGCGGGGAATATCATTCTCAAAAACCGTAACAGTATTGCCCTTGACTGTGAGTCGGTTGACTGCGATTATTACGATTTTTTACGTCATATTCCGTATGCGGTCAACTCATATCATGGGGAATATATGATGCAATACTCCTGGGCGGAAATTACGACCGCATCACTGCCGTGGCGTGAGTAAAATATACATAAAATACAGAATATCTTTTTTGCTATTGCGGTATTTGTGTTGCACTTTTGTTGCACTTTGACCGGTATAATGAAATGAAAAAGTGTAACACAACAGCGTGAGGTGAAC
>JBJDZM010000115.1:0-21063 GCA_051867975.1 Eubacteriales bacterium
TCGATTTTTTTATTGTAAGCCAAATTGAAAAGCTCGTCTATTCTGTCGTCTTTTCCGAGAAGGTGGAGGTATCCGAACAGCACCTCCATGCCGGTAGCGGTACGGTATTCTGACATAGTCGCACTCTTCGGTACGTTTCCGCCCGACATATTCCGTCCGCGCTTGAACACAAGTGACTCCTCTTCGGAGAGGAAGGGAGCTATTCTGTGCATTGCCGCCGCCTGTTCGCTCGCTTTTACGTACGAGAGCGAGGCACGGTTAAGCGCTCCCGAGCCTGAGATTCCGTCGTTTACAAGCTTTTCGCGCACTCTTATCTCAAGCACGCTGTCCCCGAGGTATGCAAGCGCCTCTGTCGATATTTCTTTAATGTTCACAATTATTCCTCAATCACTCTATTTGCTTATGTTGCTACTCGATTATACCACACTTTACTTGATTTGGCAACAGTTTCAATCAATTTTTTGCAGATTTTGCCCATATTTGAGAAATAGACTTCAATGTCTCAAAGGGGGAAACCCGAAAAAACAGACAAAATCGATAAATATTTGAAATTATACTTGATTTTTTCGCAAAATAATTATATAATGGTGTGTAATAATGATTTTTTGCACTTTTTATGATCAGAGGATAAAAAAATGAAAAGAACACTTGTAAGGGAAATTTACGCCGACAAAGAGGCTTTCGGCGGAAAAGAAATCACTGTCGGCGGTTGGGTTCGCAACCTGCGCGACAGCAAGGCATTCGGATTTATCGACCTTAACGACGGCTCGTACTTTAAGAGCGTACAGGTCGTTTTTGAGCGCGAGATCATAAATAATTACGATGAGATAGCAGGGCAAAACGTAGGCGCGGCTCTTGTCGTTACGGGAATTCTCACATTGACTCCCGAGGCAAAGCAGCCCTTTGAACTTAAGGCAACAAAGATAGAGGTCGAGGGTATGAGCACTCCCGATTATCCGCTCCAGCCCAAGCGTCACTCGGTTGAGTTTTTGCGTGAGCAGGCTTATCTCCGTCCGCGTACAAATCTCTTCTCCGCGGTCTTCAGAGTCCGCAGTGAGGTGGCGTATGCTATTCATACCTTCTTCAATCAGAGGGGATTCGTTTACGTTCACACACCGATAATCACCTGCTCCGACGCAGAGGGCGCAGGCGAGATGTTCCGTGTGACTACGCTTGATGCCGAAAATCCGCCCAGAACCGAGGACGGCAAGATTGACTACTCGCAGGATTTCTTCGGAAAGTCGGCTAACCTCACGGTGTCAGGTCAGCTTGAAGGCGAGACCTACGCCATGGCGTTTGGAAACATCTACACCTTCGGTCCCACCTTCCGTGCCGAGAACTCCAACACCGCGCGTCATGCGGCGGAATTCTGGATGATAGAGCCTGAAATTGCTTTTGCCGATCTCAACGACGACATGGCTCTCGCTTGGGATATGATAAAATACATTATCAATCACGTTATGGATAACTGCAAAGCCGAGCTTGAATTCTTCAACAGCTTTGTTGACAAGGGCTTGCTTGCACGTCTGACCGCTCTTCGCGACGCGGATTACGCAAAGGTAACCTACACCGAGGCAATCGAAATTCTCGAAAAATCGGGTGCTGACTTCAAATTTCCCGTATATTGGGGCGTTGACCTTCAGACCGAACACGAGAGATACCTCACCGAGCAGGTCTACAAAAAGCCTATCTTCCTTATCGACTATCCGAAGGAAATAAAGGCGTTCTATATGAGACTCAACGACGACGGCAAGACCGTTGCGGCAATGGATTTGCTTGTCCCCGGTGTCGGCGAGATAATCGGCGGCTCACAGAGAGAAGAAAGACTCGATATGCTCCTCTCCCGTATGGAAGAGTGCGGACTCGATGAAAAAGACTATTGGTGGTACGTCAACCTCCGCCGCTTCGGCGGAACAAAGCACGCAGGCTTCGGTCTCGGCTTTGAGCGTATCATTATGTACCTCACAGGCGTCTCCAATATCCGTGACGTCCTCCCCTACCCGAGAACAGTCGGAAATGCGGAGTATTGAGTGATGAATGAGAGCTTGCAGGGGGAGAGGGGGACTTTTGGGCAAAAGGTCCCCCTCTCCCCCTGCACCCCCTCACCCTTCAAAACCTTTTAAAAAAATTGGATGGACGGGTGACGGATTGTCAAGTTAATTAGGGATTGAAAAGAGTATGATTGAGATAAGTGAGAATGAGATCAAGGATATTTCGCTGAAGATTAAAACAGTAGTTATTGATTCTGAGGGGATAGATGCGACTGCGGAGGATGTTGTTGGGCTGCTCTCCCGAATTTTTGACGGTGAGAATGTCAGCGAGGATGAGATCAACGACATAATCGGCGAAGACGAATCAAGCGAGATAGAGCTCTGCACGGAGGGAGAGCTTACGGTCAACCGCGAGGGGTGCGTTGAGATATCCTATATGGAAAATGAGGATGACGAGCAGATAAAAACTCGCTCAAAAATCATTTTCTCGCCCGCAGACCCGGGGCTTGTCATAATGACGAAGGAGGGCGCGATGAACACTGTTCTTTCGTTTGAGGAAGGGAAGACGCACATCTGCACGTATGACACGCCCTTCATGCCGATAAAGGTTTACGTGAACGCAAGCCTTGTAGACAACCGACTGCTTTCCGATGGCGAGTTGCGGTTGAATTACATACTGAGTCTCAATGACTCTGAGCCGCAGCATTTCATCGTCGAAGTGAAAATAAAGGAAGAGCCGCAGGATTTTTTAAGAGAATTGCTCTCATAACCGTAACACATTGGGCTGTTGCAATCAAATGCAACAGCCCAAAATATTATTTTGAAAAGTTTTAACCAAACAGTTTCTCACTGTAAACGCCGTCGGCGATGAGTTTTTTGAAGGATTCGATGACGTAGTCCTTGTCCTCCTTGTAGGTAACGCCGAACCACTTATCCGTCGTCTTAAGCACCTTAACCGTTGCCGTGCCTTCCTTAAGCATGTCGCCGATAACGGTGGGAAGGAGATATTCAGCCTTCATCTCGGTAGCATTGCCCGAAGCGAGGAAGTCGATAAATCCGCTCTCAAGACGGTTGATAAACTCAGGGGTGAACGCCCACATGTTCATCGAAACGAGAGAGTCTGGGTCGATAGCGCGACGTGTTCCGTCCTTTTCCTCGACGTACGCGCCGCCCTTGCCGTCCTTGTAGATATTGGATGTCTCGACGATAGAAGCGAGATTGTTGTTCTCGTCTACCGTGCATACTCCTCGGGTTACCGAGCCGTTATCCGAGAGCGTATTGCCGAGGATAAATCCGGGCATTGCGATGTCAAGGACTTCGGTATTGTTAACGTCCATATGATTTACGAGGTAATCGTGCATCTTGACGTATGCGTCCTTGCCGTAGTAATCGTCCGCATTGATTACGAGCGCGGGAGAATCAACGATGCCCTTGCAGGCAAGCACCGCATGTCCCGTACCCCAGGGCTTGGTTCTGCCCTCGGGATTCTTAAATCCGCCGGGGAGATTTTCAACCTCCTGGAATGCGTATGCGCAGGGGCAGATCTTTTCAATTCTGTTACCGATTATCTCGCGGAAATCAGCCTCAAGATCCTTACGGATAATGAATACGACCTTGTTGAAGCCTGCTTCAAGCGCATCGTGGATGGAATAGTCCATGATTATCTCGCCCGAGGGTCCTACGGGTGCGAGCTGCTTGATTCCGCCGCCGAAACGTGAGCCGATACCTGCCGCCATAATGATAAGTGTTGTTTCCATTGCTTTATCCTTCCTTATGATATGATTTTTCGTATTAAATTATACTACTTATGCCGTACTAAGTCAATAGCCAAAAATCGCTTTTTGTATCATTTTCCCATATTTTCGGGGAGCTTTTCGCCGCCGAGTACATGGAAATGAATGTGCTTTACGCTCTGACAGCCGTCCTCGCCCACGTTTGTTATGACGCGGTAGCCGTTCTTGAGTCCGCACGCCGCCGCAACCTTCGGTATAGCTTCAAAAATTGCCGCGACCGTCGCGGAATTTGCCGAATTTATCATGTCGGCAGACTCGATATGCTCACGCGGAACGACAAGCACGTGTACGGGTGCCTGAGGATTGATATCCGCAAAGGCATATACCTTTTCATCCTCATAGACCTTCTTTGACGGTATCTCACCGGCTATTATTTTACAAAAAAGACAAGACATTTTTTTCTCCTTTTTCAAATTAAACTTTACAAATCGTGATTTGTTTGGTATAATATACACAGCACAAGGACATGCGGCGTGAAAACTACTTTTGGTTTAATTCTCTTACAGTAATATTTTATCACCCTGCGCGGCGGATGTCAAGTAGGAAAAAGGATTTATTATGCCGAAAAAAGATTTATGGACGTATCTGTCCGAAACGGATAAAAATATTGTGATGTACGGCATGGGAAACGGTGCAGACAAGATAATCTCAATATGCGAAAGATACGGCATTGAAATACGCGATTTCTTTGCAAGCGACGGATTTGTGCGAGGTCATACCTTTCACGGAAAGCGCGTGCTTTCCTATTCTGAGGTTAAGGAAAAGTACGGTGCCGAGAACATGATAGTCCTGCTATCGTTTGCGTCGTCTCTGCCCGACGTGCTTGCGAATATTTACAATATTGCCTCGGAGTGCGAGCTGTATGCACCCGACGTGCCTGTCTGCGGAACCAATCTCTTCTGCCGTAAGTTTTATGACGAAAACCGGGATAAAATAAAGGCAGTTGAGTCGCTTTTGGCAGATGAGCGCTCACGTGAGGTCTATAAGAGTGTGATTGACTATAAACTCAGCGGTGACGTGTCTCATCTGAAAGATACGCACTCGGATTTCTCCGAGGTCTACCGAGACATTTTGCACGCTGAAAAATTTGAATATATTGCCGACCTCGGCGCGTACAACGGAGACACGCTGCGTGAAATTAAGCCTTTTGCGCCAAATATAAAAAGCGCGGTCGCATTTGAGCCTGACAGGCGCAATCACAGGAAGTTGTGCGAGTATGCCGATGGCGAGACGGCATTTGAAATCAAGGCATATCAAAAGGCGGCGTGGTCACACGCGCAAACGCTGATATTTGACGGAAGCGGAAACCGCAATTCGACGCTCATCTCGGGCGAGTCTCTCCCCGTGACAAAGGGCGCGAGGACGGTCGAGGTCGAGGCGGATTCGCTTGATAATATTCTCCCCTGCGAGAGAGTCGATTACATCAAATATGACGTCGAAGGCTCGGAGCGAGAGGCAATTGAAGGCTCGCATAAAACGATAGAAAAATATTCTCCCGCTCTGCTCATCTCGCTTTATCACAGGAGCGAGGACATATTTGATCTGCCGCTCATGCTCCGCGAAAAATATCCAGAATACAGATTTTATATCCGCCGCCGCGAGTATATCCCCGCATGGGATACGGTGCTTTTGGCGGTGAAGGAATAAAACCGCGAACCGGTAATTTTGCTATCAATGAAGAAGGAGATAAAACAATGAAAATTTCGGTTGTAACCGGCGCTTCCTCCGGAATGGGAAGAGATTTTGTTAGAATGATTGATAAAATCGAGGATTGCGAAGAAATATGGGTAATTGCGCGCCGTGCGGAAAGGCTTGCCGAGATAAAGAGCGAGACGGGCAAAAGAATCGTTCCGATCGAGCTTGACCTCTCGCGTGAAGAGAGCTTTGAGACCTACGCGAAGCTGCTCGAAGATGCAGGCGCTGACGTCGTCGCGCTCGTAAATGCGGCAGGATTCGGAAAATTCGGCAATTTCGAGGATATACCGCTCAAAGAGCAGATGAACATGATAGACCTCAACTGCAAGGCGCTCATGGCGGTGACATATATCACGCTTGAATACATGAAAGAAGGAAGCCGCGTTTACCAGCTCGGCTCGCTTTCGTCATTCCAGCCCGTGCCGTATATTACGACGTACGGCGCGACCAAGGCGTTCGTCCTGTCTTTCTCACGCGCGCTCAACAAGGAGCTTGAAAAGAGAAAAATAAAGATGATAGCAGTATGCCCCGGCTGGGTAAAGACCGAGTTCTTCAACAGAGCGGTAAGCGACGATACTATCAAGTATTACAATAAATTCTTTACCTCCGACGAGGTCGTCACAAGGGCGATATATGATATGTACCGCGGCAAGGACGTGTCGATCTGCGGTCCCTCTATCCGCGCTCAGGTGTTGCTCACAAAACTTTTGCCGCATAAATTGGTCATGAAAATCTGGTGTAAACAGCAGAAGAAGTGATAAATGACAGAATCATTTATTTCCCTTGAACCAAGCCATAGTCCAACAGCATCCTGCTGAGTTTCTCGCGGTTTTCCGACCCGATAGGACACATCGGCAAGCGCATGTCGGCAAGACACAGCCCCATCATCTCGGCGGCAGTCTTGACGGGTATGGGATTTACCTCGCAGAACATCATTTTCATAAGCTTTAAATACTTTTCATGAAGGCGGCGGCATCCCGATATGTCGCCGTCAAACCATTTTTGACAGAGGTCGTGCATCTCGCGCGGTATTAAGTTCGATACCACCGAAATAACGCCCCGACCGCCCAAAGAAATCAGGGGCAGAGTCTGGTCGTCGTTTCCCGAATATATGTCAAAATCGTCCCCACACTCGCATATCAGCTCTGCAATTGCGCTGATATTTCCGCTCGCTTCCTTGACTGCAACTATGTTCTCATGCCTTGCAAGCTCCCTGTAAACAGGCAGTGTAATGTTGGTGCAGGTGCGTGTCGGCACGTTGTAGAGTATAATGGGCTTGTCGGACGCGTCGGCAATCGCCGTAAAGCTTTTTACAAGTCCGCGCTCGGTCGCCTTGTTGTAGTACGGTGTCACGCAGAGCAGAGCGTCATAGCCAAGCTCGCATGCGAATTTTGACATCTCTACTGCGTGCGAGGTGTCGTTTGAGCCTGTACCCGCGATCATCGGGACACGTCCGTCAGCCTTTGAGACGGCAAAGCTCAGCACCTCGCGATGCTCTCTGTCAGACAGCGTCGCGCTCTCGCCCGTCGTGCCGCATATGACAAGCGCGTCTATGCCGCAATCTATCTGGCGGTCGATAAGCTGCCCCAATGATATGTAATCGACCTCGCCGCCACGAAACGGCGTTATGAGAGCGGTCGCCGCGCCCTTGAAAATCCTTTTCTTGTTTTTGCTCATAAAAACCTCCCAAACGCCTGTTTTTGATGATTAAGTATTGCAAAATTCGTTATTTCGTGATATAATTACCCGATAGAATAATATCTCATTAAAAATTATATGTCGGCAGATATCTGTCTGCCACCCGGAGTAAAAATGGAAAAAAACAACGTTATAATAAACGAAAAAGCACCGACCGACCTCGTGACTGCGGATTTCGACTATTATCTGCCCGAGGAGCTGATAGCCCAGCACCCCACAGATGTGCGCGACCACAGCCGATTGATGGTGCTTGACCGAGAAAGCAAGACAATCGAGCACAAGCATTTTTACGACATAATCGACTATATAAATCCCGAGGATGTGATTGTCATTAACGACTCGAAGGTCATTCCCGCGAGAATATACGGACATGTCGCAGACAGAGAAGAGGCGGCACTTGAACTGCTTTTGCTCCGTCAGCGCGAGCTTGACACATGGGAATGTCTCGTAAAGCCCGGAAAACGTGCGAGAATCGGCATGAAGTCGGTCTTCGGCGACGGAATACTTCATGGTGAGGTGGTCGATATAACCGATGAAGGAAACCGACTCATCAAATTTGAATACGACAAGGAAAAATACGAAAACATATACAACGTCTTGAACCTTATCGGACTTATGCCACTGCCGCCCTATATCACGGAACAACTCTGCGACAACAGCCGCTACCAGACAGTCTACGCAAAAGATGAGGGAAGCGCGGCGGCTCCGACTGCGGGACTTCACTTTACGACCGAGCTTATGGACAGATTGCGCCAAAAGGGAGTCGCGATTGCCCCCGTCATGCTCCACGTCGGACTCGGCACATTTCGTCCTGTTAAGGCAGAAAGGCTTGACGAGCATGTCATGCATACCGAGTTTTTCTCGGTTTCGCGTGAGAGTGCAGACCTGATAAACTCCCGACGCGCCGCAGGAGGCAGAGTCATTTGTGTCGGAACGACGTCCTGCCGCACTCTTGAGAGCGCGTCGGACGAGAACGGAATCGTTCACCCAATGAGCGCGGATACCGGAATTTTTATCTATCCCGGCTACAAATTCAAGGCGGTCGATGCGCTGATTACGAACTTCCACCTGCCGCAAAGCACGCTTATCATGCTCGTCTCGGCTTTCTATGACAGAGAGAATATCATGAAAGCATATAAAACGGCGGTTGAAGAAAGATACCGTTTTTTCTCCTTCGGCGATGCGATGTTTATAAAATAGACATGGAGACGCAGCGTGAGAAGTTCTTTTATTCTGAAATTGAAAAACTGTTTCACGCATGAAGTTTGCCAAAGATAATTCAATAATTACTGCTTATGCCGCCTCAAAGCGGCAGAATGGAGATTTTATGTCAGAAAACAAAATCCAAATAGCCGCCGTGACCGGTCCCACAGCATCGGGCAAGACCGCGCTTGCAATTGCGCTGGCGCGTGAGTGCGGCGGTGAGATAGTTTCCTTCGATTCGATGCAGATATACAAAGAAATGGATATCGGCACGGCGAAGCCGACAAAAGAAGAGCAGGCGGCGGTCAGGCATCATCTTATTGATATTTTGCCGCCCGATGCGCCCTATTCCTGCTCGGATTACGTCAAGGATGCCGAAGCGGCGATAGCGGATATTACAAGCCGCGGAAAACTTCCGATATTCTGCGGCGGCACGGGACTTTATCTCGACAGACTGCTGAAGGGCGGAAACGACGCCGAGGCGGCGTCCAACGAAGGTATACGCAAAGAACTAATGCTTTTTTACGAGGAAAACGGAGTCGATGCGCTCTATGAAAAATTGATTTTGCTCGACCCCGAGGCGGCGGAGGCCATACACAAAAACAATGTTAAGAGAGTCATTCGCGCTATCGAGATATGCCTTATCACGGGGCAGAAAAAGAGTGAAATCGACAAGAAAAACAGTGAGATGAGCGAAAAATACGAGCCCCATATCTTAACGCTGGCTTTTCACGACAGGGAGCTTCTTTACGAGAGGATCGACCGCCGTGTCGACATGATGATAAGCGAGGGGCTTGTCGAGGAGACGAAGCGCCTTATGGAAAATGGAGTTTTCGAGCGTTCTCCGACCGCGTCTCAGGCGATAGGATACAAGGAATTATTTCCGTTCTTGCGCGGTGAGGATAGCCTTGAAAACTGTATTGATGAGCTGAAACGCGCCTCAAGGAGGTACGCCAAGAGGCAGATAAGTTGGTTTTCGGGCAAGGATTACGCTCACAAAATCTTCGTTGACGATGAAAACGGCATGAAAACATTTGAAAATATTGTAAACATTTCGAAAAAACTCTTTTAATGTCTGGAGTAACATGGTATAATATGATATATATGTCTAAATCAAGAGGGATAATGTGAAAGTAAGGTTACCCAAAAGGGGAAAAGCAGAGGTCAAGACCTATAATCAGGCGGTGGTAAATGCCGTCATTCTTGTCGTTGTGCTATCCTTGTTTTTGTATGTGGCAATTCAGATTTCCCGCAATTTTTCGGACAAGGTATCCACGCAGAGAACGCAAAAGATAACCGACGTCACCTATTCCTATCTTGACGGCTATATTTTCAAGGACGGTGCGGCACTTACTTTTGACGGTGACATAATTCACTATCTTGTCGCCGACGGTGAGAAGGTTAGTGTCGGTCAGGCGTACGCAGAGATATATTCGGACACGGCTCTCGATGAGGCGGCGCGGCTTGACGCCCAAAGCAGGCTCAACGAGCTTTCGGACAGCATCTCCATGCTTGAACGCGGACTTGAAGGCGGAAAAACCGTTTCCGACCTCGGAAGCATCTCGGACAAGATATCGGACAGTTATTACGCATACATTGACGCTGTTACAAGCGGAGATCTCCTGTCTGCTGACCGACCGGGAGGCAGCCTTCTCTCGTCGCTTATCGACTACTCGGCAATCACCCTTTCCGAGGCAGCCGAGAATACTCTGTCAAGGCTAGTCGAGGAGAGAGAGCAGCTCATTTCCTCAATCGGCGGGGTCAAGCGGACTCTTGTCTCCGACAGAAGCTTTACGTTTTACCGTGACTCGGACGGATACGAGGATATTTTCAATTCGAACCGGCTTGAAGGACTCAGCCGCGAGGCGCTTGACGCGCTTACAGGGCAGTCTGTCGCAGGCTCGGACGGGAAATCGGGGAGCATGGTATATTCCTCGAAGTGGCAGCTTGCAATACCGATAGGTGAAACAGATTATTCAACATTCAAGGATTCGGCAGGCTCAACATATACCGTTGAACTGCTCGGCTCAAGCTCTCTGTCCCTGCAAATGAAGCTTGACGGCATTATTTCGGACGGCGAAGACACAACCAGCTCGTATCTCATCTTCTCAAGCTTTGACCTTTCAAAAATATCGGGGCTTGGCAGACACCAAAGTGTGAGAATAACGCTCGGCAGCTGCACGGGCTACCGCATACCCGATGGAGCGATGCACCAAGAGGGAGAGGATACAGGGGTATATATTCTTATCGGCAACATGATAGAATTCCGCCGTGTCACCGTCATCGGGCGAGGCGACGGCTACTATATAGTCAACACGTACGAGAAGGACTACGAGGAAGGTGCTGTCGGAAGCATACCGTATCTTAACATAAACGATTTGATAGTCACGTCAGGCAGAGACCTGTATGACGGAAAGCTGCTTAAATAAAATGGATTACACATATCTTGATGAAAATGTCGCACGCGTTCGTGAGAGGATGGCAGGGGCGGCAAAAAGAGCCGGCAGGGATATATCGGATATTCAACTGCTTGCGGCAATAAAAAGTGCCGAATACGATGAGGTGAATTACATTCACTCAGCACTCGGCATAAACGATGTCGGAGAAAATCGCGTTCAGCAATTTACGGAGCGGTACGACAAGCTTTGCCGCGAGGGGCTGAATATTCACTTTATCGGCTCGCTTCAGACCAACAAGGTCAAATATATCATAGACAAGGTCACACTGATCCACTCGCTTGATTCTCTGCGCTTGTGTGATGAAATACAGAAACAAGCGGAGAAGAGAGACATTATCTCCCGCGTGCTTGTTGAAATAAACTCGGGGAACGAGGAAAACAAGGGCGGAGTTGAGCCGTGTGATGCCGAGAGATTTTGTCTCGACATACAGAAATACAAGAATATTGAGCTGTGCGGATTTATGACTATGGCTCCGCGTTGCGAAGACAAAAGCGATTACTATCCGTATTTTGAGCGGACAAAGCAACTCGCCGACAAAATATGGCACGAAACGCTCGGCAGGGAAGGCTCGCCCATTTTGTCGATGGGAATGAGCGAGAGCTTTGAAGAGGCTATTGAGTGCGGAGCGACAGTCGTGCGTGTCGGCAGAACGCTGTTTGCAAAATAACAGTCTTAAGTCAGAGCAAAATTCAAGATTATATACAAATTGGCTTTCAAAAAGCCTTGAAAGGATGACAAACATGGAAAAGAAATTTTGGTGGTTTTCAAAGAAAAACGAGCCTGCGGCTGATTTTGACGAAATCAACAATGATTACTACGGCGAGAGCATGAGAGCCGACGGAAACGCTTCGGCAGACAATGCGTACGATCCGTACTCAAATGACGATAGCGGCGACGTAAGTGTCGTTCTCTCGGGCGACCCCTCGAAAAAGGAGCCGTTGATGAAGAGAACATTTACTCCTCTCACATGCAAGGACAGTGCGGAGATCGTCGATGCGTTCAAGGACGGCAGAGTTGTCGTTATTTGCGTTGAGGAGCTTGACAAGCAAAACTTCCTCCGCCTTTTCGATTACCTCATGGGTGCCGTTCAGGCTCTTGACGGCGAGCTTGAGAGAGTAGACAGAGATACCGTCGTGCTTCTTCCTTACGGCACGGACGAGGACGTTTCCATTGATGAACTTGAAGAAGAAGTTGTCGAGGAGACTGAAGATGAAGACAACGGGGACGAGGAATCTGACGACGAAGGCGATATTGACTGATTTTGGGTCATAGGAGGATCACGATTTGCCCGAGCCTATTTACGTTTTAGTCAATTTTGTACTGATATTCATTGAGGTGCTGTCATTGGCGATGCTCATAAGAGCGATACTCAGCTGGTTTACAGACGGCAGCGGAGGTTTTTCGCGCTTTCTTTACGTCCTGACAGAGCCGGCAATAATGCCGATAAGAAAATTGCTCGTCAAGATGAATTGGTTTCAGGACTCACCCATTGATTTTTCGTTCACCTTCACATATCTTGCGCTTATGCTTATTCAGATGCTTTTAATGGCATTTATCGGATAGGCTCGATGCGTTATGCAAAAACACGCGGCGATACCGCGCCTCCCTGTGTCAGAGCGGCATCTTATCTGATTGCCGAAAACAGGGAAAATCTTAGTTTATAAATGTTCTGTGTCACGAGACACACAAGGAGTTACAACAATGGCAAAGGATTACACAAGTTCGCTGAACTTACCGAAAACAGAATTTTCTATGAAGGCAAATCTTCCTCAAAGAGAGCCTGAGACTCTCAAATATTGGGAGAGCATCGACCTTTACAAAAAAATGATCGAGGTCAGAGAGGGTTGCGAAAATTTCACATTCCATGACGGACCTCCCTTCTCAAACGGAAATATTCACATGGGAACGTCGCTCAACAAGATACTCAAGGACTTTATCAACAAGTCAAAGGCGATGGAGGGTTACAAAATATCCTACGTTCCCGGCTGGGATAACCACGGAATGCCCATTGAGTCCGCAATAATCAAGAAGAACAAGCTTGACCGCAAAAAGATGTCGATACCCGAGTTCCGCTCGGCGTGCGAGGAGTTTGCAAGGGGATTCGTCAACGTGCAGATGGGGCAGTTTAAGCGTCTTGGCGTAGTTGCGGATTGGGAAAACCCCTACCTCACAATGTCCCCGGAGTTTGAGTCCGAAGAGGTCAAGGTATTCGGCGAGATGTTCAAGAAGGGCTACATCTACAAAGGACTGAAGCCCGTCTATTGGTGTCCGAAGGATGAGACCGCTTTGGCTGAGGCAGAGATCGAGTATCAGACAGATAAATGTACGTCGATTTACGTAAAATTCAAGGTTGCGGACGACAAGGGTAAACTCTCGTCGCTCACCGACCTTTCCAAAACATATTTCGTCATCTGGACGACAACTACATGGACTCTCCCCGGAAACCTCGCGATCGCGCTCAACCCCGACGAGGAATACGACCTTGTCAAGGTAGAGAACGGAGAGGTTTACATTCTCGCAAAGGCACTTACAGAGTCTACTTTCAAGGCAGCCGGAATTGAAGGATATGAAGTACTCGCAACCATGCAGGGTAAGGAATTTGAGTTCATGACCGCACAGCACCCCTTCCTTGACAGAAAGAGCGTTGTTGTCAATGCCGATTACGTCACTATGGACAGCGGTACGGGCTGCGTTCACACCGCTCCCGGCTTCGGTGCTGACGACTACCAGACCTGCCGACGTTACAATATCGATATCATCGTTCCCGTTGATGACCGCGGTTACCAGACCGAGGATGCGGGAAAATTTGCAGGTATGTATTATGCCGAGTCCAACGAGGCGATACTTGAAGACATGAAGCAATCGGGCGCGCTTCTCGCGTCCGAGGAGATAGAGCATGAGTATCCTCACTGCTGGAGATGTAAATCGCCCATAATCTTCCGCGCGACGCCTCAGTGGTTCTGCTCGGTCGAGGCGTTTAAGGATATGGCGGCCGAAGCCTGCAAGGACGTCAAATGGCTCCCCGCTTGGGGCGAAGAGAGAATGGTGCAGATGGTAAGAGAGCGAGCCGATTGGTGCATCTCACGTCAGCGCCATTGGGGACTTCCCATTCCCGTATTCTACTGCGACGAGTGCAAAAAGCCGGTCTGCAACGACGAGACGATAAGTGCCGTTTCAAAGCTCTTCGGCGAGAAGGGTTCGAACGCATGGTTTACTCTTGAAGCCGACGAGATATTGCCCGAAGGATTCGTATGCCCTCACTGCGGCAAATCTCACGGCTTTACGAAAGAAACAAATACGCTTGACGGTTGGTTTGACTCGGGCTCCTCACATTATGCGGTATTGAAGGCAAGAAAAGACCTTTCATGGCCGTCCGACATCTACCTTGAGGGCGGCGACCAATACAGAGGTTGGTTCCAATCCTCGCTCCTTACCGCTGTCGGAGCGTCGGGCGAGGCGAAAGCCCCCTTCAAAGCAGTCCTCACTCACGGTTGGGTAGTCGACGGAGAGGGCAGAGCGATGCACAAATCGCTTGGAAACTCGATAAGCCCCGACGAGATGGTCAAGAAATACGGCGCAGACCTCGTTCGTCTTTGGGCGGCGTCAAGCGATTATCACGCCGATGTCCGTTGTTCGGATAACATCTTCAAGCAGCTTTCCGAAACGTACAGAAAGATAAGAAACACCGCGCGCATCATGATGGCGAACCTCGGTGATTTCAATCCCGATACCGACACGGTTGAATTTGACGATATGCTTGAGATCGACCGCTGGATAGTTGCCGAGACGAACAATCTTGTAAAGCTCTGTCTCGACGCTTACCACGAATACGAATTCCACATTGTTTATCACGCGATAAACAGGTTCTGCACGATCGAGCTTTCAAAGCTATACATTGATATAACGAAAGACCGTCTCTATGTCGAAAAGGCGGACAGTGCCGAGAGGAGAAGCGGACAGAGCGCGCTTTATACGGTTCTCTCTGCAATAACCCGACTCTTGGCTCCCATAATTTCCTTTACGGCAGAAGAGATCTGGAAGGCTATGCCCCACTCAGAGGGCGACAAGCTTGAGTCTGTATTTCTCAACGATATGCCCAAGTATGATGCGGAATTTGCCGACAAGACCCGCGCGCTTACCGAAAAGTGGGATAAGCTCTTTGAGTACCGCGATGACGTTATGAAGGCGCTTGAGCTTGCCCGCGCAAACAAGATGATAGGCAAATCGCTTGACGCGAAGGTAACGGTCTACGCAAATGACGACGAGGCGTACAACACCCTCGACGCATTTGCAAGCGAGCTTGCGACAGTCTATATCACCTCACAGGCATACGTTGTCAAGGGAGAGGCTCCCGAGGGCGCGTTCACCGAAACGCAGACCGGTATTGCCGTGCTTGTAGAGCCTGCCGACGGCTGCAAGTGCGACCGTTGCTGGTCTTACTCGACGAAAGGCGTCACCGACGAAGACGGCGGATTCCTCTGCGACAGATGCAGGAAGATTATTCTTTAAAGATTTGGAACTGCGGGGGAAGGGAAAACTTCTTGAAAGAAGTTTTCCCTTCCCCCGCACCCCCAACCCTTTCAAGAACTTTCCTGAAAGAGGGCATGGTTTAGACGATCGTCTGCTTACAGACGTGAAAAATCAGGAAAATAAAGTGTATTGGAGATAAAAGATTTGGTAGCACAGATAATTGCCGTTGTTTTGATTCTTGTCGGGGTGGGACTCGACCAGCTGACAAAATATCTAGTTGTGTCAAACATGGCTCTGCATGAGTCGATAGATATAATACCGGGTGTATTCAGATTTACCTATATTCAAAATGACGGTGCGGCGTTCGGCTCTCTTGACAACGCTCGGTGGGTGTTTATGGTTCTTTCAACGGTTGCAATAATCGGCATACTCGTCTACATGTTTTGGAAGAAGCCGCAGGATAAGCTTATGCTGTCCGCGCTGATACTCATCGTCTCGGGCGGGATCGGCAACATGGTAGACCGCATCGCGCTGGGTTACGTTATTGACTTCATAGATTTTTGCGCATTTCCGAAGGTATGGATGTGGGTATTCAATGTTGCGGATTCTTTTGTCTGTATAGGCGCGGGACTGCTCATTCTTTGGCTGGTACTTGACATGATAAGAGAACACAAAGCGGAAAGGGCGAAAAAGGCTCAGGCGGCATCAGAGGAACCGAAAAATGACGAATGAAGATTATTCCGCGCCCGACTGCGAGAGCGCACCGGAGGAAAGACTGTTGTTTTCCGCCGAATCGGGCGACGTCGGCATGAGAATTGACAAATTTCTTGCCGAGAAGAGCGGAGAGAGCCGGTCGTTTATCACTCGCTTGATTGATGGCGGAGCGGTCAGCGTAAACGGCAGGGAGATATCGAAAAATTACAAAATCAGCCTCGGCGACACGGTAACAATTTTCATGCCCGAGCCTGAAGATTGCGAAGCCTTACCCGAGGATATTCCGCTTGACATTGTCTACGAGGACGATGATATCATTGTCATAAATAAGCCGAAGGGCATGATAGTCCATCCCGCGACGGGGATATATACGGGAACGCTGGTAAATGCCTTAATGTATCACTGCAAGGACTCGCTTTCGGGCATCGGCGGTGTGATACGCCCGGGCATCGTTCACCGCATCGACAAGGACACGTCGGGGCTTTTGGTTATTGCGAAAAATGACGATGCGCACCTCTCTCTCTCCGACCAGCTCAAAACTCACACCGTGAGCCGAGTTTATCACGCGATTGCGATAGGCAATATCAAGGAAGACAGCGGCACGGTAAACAAGCCGATAGGCCGCCATCCGCAGGACCGCAAAAAAATGGCGGTAATAACCGCTCCCGACCAAAGGGCGCGCGAGGCGATAACGCATTATGAGGTAATTGAGCGATTCGAGACACCGACGGGACGGTTCACCTACGTAAAATGCCGTCTTGAAACGGGGCGAACGCATCAGATAAGAGTTCATATGTCGTCGACGGGACACCCTCTGCTCGGAGATAGCGTTTACGGCGGCGGAAACACAAAATTTGAAGCAAACAATTCAAAATATATCCATGGACAGTGCTTGCACGCAAAAGAATTGGAGCTTATTCATCCGAGAACGCACGAGCATATGCATTTTGAGTGCGAGCTGCCCGAAGACTTTGAATTCTTACTGAAAAAGCTCAGGAGTTGAAACCATTTATTAATGAAGAATAACACATATCCCCCCTTAACCCTTATTAAAAGTTTTTGAAAGAGGGGGCGTGGGGAGAAAACCTTTTCTAAAAAGTTTTCTCCCCACAAAGAAAGGAACACAAACCATGCACGACGAATTAACACAGGTTGATATAAAAAAGATGCAGGAGGAGATCGACTACCGCATGTGCGTTTTGCGCCCGCAGCTCTTAGCCGAGGTGCAGAGAACGCGCGAGTACGGCGACCTCAGCGAAAACGCGGAATATAAAGAGGCTAAGCGCGAGAAAAACGCAAACGAGAGCCGCATCAGATACCTCAAAAACATGATTGCGACCGCGAAGGTCATTAAGGTAAAACAGGACGCGGATTCGGTATGTCTTTTTGACACTGTCGCTTATTATATTGAAGAGGACGACGAGGTTGAGGAGAGAAAGATCGTCACGACGCTCCGTCAGGATGCGCTCAAAGGTCTTTTATCAAAAGAGTCGCCGCTCGGAAAAGCCCTGCTTGGCAAAAGGGTGGGCGACAGAGTGCTTGTTCAGGTCAACGATAAGTACGGTTATTACGTCGTAGTCCGCTCGATAACGAAGGGCGAGGACGACGAAAACATTCCGATCAGCAGTTACTGACTGCCAAACTGTGGGTGCAAAACGGATTTTATGCCGGATTGCACCCTTTTTTTGATAAAAATCTAAGATTTGCTCTTGACAAATACCCCGTGGGGGTATATAATAACATCATCAAAAGAAATCGAGGTCATACTATGGAAAATTGTTGCGAGAGAAAAAAACACCGCACCGACGACGAAAAAAAACTTCTTATAAACCGGCTTTCGCGCATCGAAGGTCAGATACGCGGAATGAAGAACATGGTCGAGTGTGACGCTTATTGTGCTGATATTCTGGTGCAGGCAGCGGCGGTGAATGCCGCGGTACAGGGCTTTGAAAAGGAACTTTTGTCTTCTCACATAAAGACCTGTGTTTCGGACGATATAAAAAAGGGAAATATAGAGAAAGTGGATGAACTGATTGCGCTCATCGGAAAATTTTTAAAGTAGGGTAAAAATAGGGTAAAAATATGAAAAAATATATAATAACAGGCATGAGCTGTGCCGCCTGCTCGGCAAGAGTCGAACGTGCGGTCAAGGAGCTTGAAAAGGTCGACTCTTGCTCGGTAAATCTCCTGACGAACTCAATGACCGTAGAAGGAGATGCCTCTGACGGCGAGATAATTGCGGCAGTCGAGCGAGCGGGATACGGAGCTTGCGCCGAGGGACGGGCGCAAAACAAAAACTCGTCCGGTACGCACGAAAATGAGTCAAATACCGAAATCAGAGAAATTCTAACACGGCTTGTCTTGTCAGTGGTCTTTTTGGCACTTCTCATGTATGTCTCGATGGGACACGCTATGTGGGGTGCGCCCCTGCCGCCCTTTTTTACGGGAAACCCCGTCGCGGTAGCACTGCTTGAGCTTTTGCTCTCTGCCGTCATTTTGGTTATAAATCAAAAATTCTTTATAAACGGCGTTCGCGGTGTCATTCACCTCGCGCCGAACATGGACACGCTCGTCTCTCTCGGCTCCGGAGCATCCTTCATTTACAGTGTTTGCGTAATGTTTTTGATGACAAGGGCACAAGCAAGCGGAGATATGGAAACGGCGCATCATTATCTGCACGAGCTGTATTTTGAGTCGGCGGCGATGATCCTGACACTCATAACTGTCGGAAAGCTGCTTGAATCGGTATCAAAGGGAAAGACGACAAAGTCTCTGCGCGCGCTCATCGACCTCTCGCCCAAGACCGCGACTGTACTTATCGACGGAGAGGAAAGACGAA
The DNA here is from genome assembly GCA_051867975.1 of Eubacteriales bacterium. Lineage (GTDB taxonomy): Bacteria > Bacillota > Clostridia > Oscillospirales > CAG-272 > SVTX01. Next base: position 18,863 of record JBJDZM010000115.1, read on the forward strand.
TCGATGCATCGGAATTGCAGGTTGGGGATATATTCGTCGTGCGCCCCGGCGAGAGTATTCCGGCGGACGGCGTCGTTATTGAGGGAGAATCGTCAATAGACGAATCGGCACTTACAGGCGAGAGTTTACCTGTCGACAAGTCAGTCGGCGACAAGGTCTCTGCCGGAACGATAAATATGTCGGGATATATACAATGTCGTGCGACCGAGGTCGGCGAGGACACGTCTCTTGCCGCAATAATCAAAATAGTCAGCGATGCAACCTCTTCAAAAGCGCCGATAGCGCGAGTCGCCGACCGTGTATCAGGCGTTTTCGTGCCAATTGTCATGGCAATCGCACTTGTCACGTGTGTCGTTTGGCTTATAGCAGGGGAAGGCATTGGATTTGCGCTGGCGCGAGGCATTTCGGTGCTTGTTATCAGTTGTCCGTGCGCCTTGGGACTTGCTACTCCCGTCGCCATAATGGTCGGAAGCGGAGTGGGCGCGCGTCGCGGAATACTCTTCAAAAGCGCGACGGCGCTTGAGGAATGTGGCAAAGCGGATATCGTCGTGCTTGACAAGACGGGAACGATAACAAACGGTAAAATGACGGTTTCCGACGTGCATACTGCAAACGAAACAGACGAAAAAGAGTTAATTGCTCTCGCCTGCTCGATTGAAAAAATGAGCGAGCATCCGCTCGGTGCGGCGATAGTTCGCTACGGAGAGGAAAACTGCGCGGAGATAATTGACGTCACCGCATTTAAGGTGATATCGGGTAAGGGCGTAGAGGGGATCGTCAACGGCGAGATCGTTCGCGGAGGAAAGCTCGCGTATATAAAGGAAGGCTGCTGTATCGATCGTGCCGATGAGAGAATTGCCGAGAGTTTTGCCGCAGACGGAAAAACGCCGATGTTCTTCTCACGCGGAAAAGAATTTCTCGGAATCATCGCGGTCACAGACACCGTAAAAGAGGACAGTGCTAAGGCGATTCGGGAGCTTCGGAACATGGGACTGCGCACGGCCATGCTGACGGGTGACAACAGGCGAACCGCAGACACGATAGGCAAAGCGGTGGGCGTTGAGGAGGTCATAGCCGACGTTCTCCCCGACGGAAAGGCGGCTGAGATATCAAGACTCGGAAAGGGCGGCAAAAAGGTCATTATGGTGGGCGACGGAATAAACGATGCTCCCGCGCTTGCAAGTGCGCACACGGGAATTGCCATCGGCGCAGGCACCGACGTAGCAATTGAGGCGGCAGACGTCGTGCTTGTAAACAGCAAACTTTCCGACCTTTCGGCGGCGATAAAACTGAGCCGAAAAACGCTCAAAAACATCCATGAAAATCTGTTCTGGGCATTCTGCTACAATGTTATCGGAATTCCGCTGGCGGCAGGTGTATGGATACCTCTGTTTAACGTCGGGCTTGACCCGATGTTCGGCGCGGCGGCGATGTCGCTTTCAAGCTTCTGCGTCGTTATGAACGCGCTGCGGCTCAATCTTGCCGATCTGAATAAGCCTTCAAGGCATAAAAGAAACGTGAAACAAATAAAGGAAAAGAGGAAAAAGGAAATGAAAAGGACACTTAAAATTGATGGTATGATGTGCACCCACTGCTCGGGCAGAGTAAAAAAGGTACTTGAGGCTCTTGATGAAGTTGAATCGGCAGAGGTCAGCCACGAGACGGGGCTTGCCACAGTTACGCTTAAAGCGGAGATTGCGGATGACAAGCTGAAATCAACTGTTGAGGAGCAGGGATATACCGTTACGGAAATCAAGTAATCGGGTTTGCGGGCAAACCCCACGGCGATGTCTTCAGAAAAGTTTTCGCCCGCCTTTTTCAAAAGGCGGCGCTATCCAAGGCGCGTAGCCTTGGTCGCCTCCGCAGAGGCGAAATTTCCTTACGGCGTCTTCTTTTTGCCAAGCTTTTTCTTTGCGCCTGCGCTGCCAAAGAAAAAGCGGACTATCGATTACCCATATGCAATATTCTATTGAATATGAACTTTGTCATCAATCTGGGCAAAACGGCGAGTTATCGCCGTTTTGCCGCCTTGATTTGACGCCTTTCGGAATTTTTTTAAAAAAAGTATTGACAATTGCAATCTTTTATGGTATTATAATTTGGTCGCATGACGGCACCCAATAAAAACATGGAGAAGTCGCGTAGCTGGTCGAGCGCGCACGATTGGAAATCGTGTAACCGTCAAAAGCGGTTCGAGAGTT
>JBJDZM010000116.1:0-4466 GCA_051867975.1 Eubacteriales bacterium
AAGTTAAATGCATTACACGCCCTCCAGAAGTTCCTGTTCCTCCACTGTAAGAACTGACAGATTCTCCTCTAATGTAGGCGCTTGATTAGCGTTGGGATAGACTGAATAATTTCGCACTCTGACTCGGCAAAAGCTTCTTTTTCTGTCGCCTCTTGAAGCGATTGCGACGAGTCGTTTTCTTCCGGGGTATCTTGGAAGACGCCGAACGCCTCTTCTATACATTTAATTTTCTCTGAAGCGTCCAGCTCAGTTGCAAGAAATTCTTCATATGTCATTACCGTATAATATAGATTGTTCGTATCCACCGTTCTTTGGTAATTTTCGGACGCGGACAAAGAGCAGAAACTTTCTCTTGTCAAAGGAAAACGGAGAGAGTTTTCTAAAAGGAGATAAATCAATAACAGGAGGAATTACAATCGTCCGAACTCCAACCTCCTCATAAAATCTTTGACAATGAAAGGACGGCACAATAACTAAATCGACATAGCGGCGGTTAAACGCCTTCTGAGAGGGACTCTTAGGTAGAGGCTTGAAAGCGACAGAATCGATCGAGCCGTCGCGAAAAGAGAGCATCGAATATTGATAATCACTTCCTCCACTCTTTTTTTCAGAGTGAAACCTTATTTGACGATTCTTTGAAAAGCATTCTTCAAGAGATTGAGAAAGAGAGTCAAAAGCAGGGCCGCACAATGTTTGCACATTCCAATTACGCTCGGTCAATCCCGCCAGCATAGCGCGCGTCGAGATAGATGCGCCATTGGTTTGATCGAGATAATTATGCCACGAGACAAATGCGATTTTCTTAGGGGATTCCATCGATTCCCTCCGAATTCTACGAAGTAAACAATCAACCTTACCGCTTTTATTTTCGCTAAAAAATTCGTCTAAATTGATCTCGTTATCAAGTTGCCATTTATTTTTCTTTAAGAGAAGAATAGCGTGTAAAAATTTCCTTGTCAAGCATTTTTAGAAAAAACCAACAATTTTCTCAAAAAGATAGCAAGCGTTGCTTATACAAAACTCAGGAAGATAACCAAAAGCTAATACAAGAAATAAAAAAAGCCCCTAAGAGGGGCTTTCTTCTCGAAGAGAAGAAAAATAACCTGGCGATACCTACTTTCGCGGTTTCACAACTATCATCGGCTCCAAGCGCTTAGCATTCGTATTCGGGATGGGAACGCGCGTTTCCACTTGGATATGGTCGCCAGAAGTTCTCTCAAGTCCTTATTCAAGACTTAAAAGAAAGATGCAAGAGCTTTGTATTCATTACTAGAATAATCGATAAACGCGATCAAATTTTCGTCCATTAGTACCGGTTAGCTAAATCCATTACTGAAATTACACATCCGGCCTATCAACCAGGTAGTCTCCCTGGGGACTCTCGACATAATCTACGAAATCTTATCTCGGAGAAGGCTTCACGCTTATATGCTTTCAGCGTTTATCCTTTCGGTAGTTAGTTACCCAGCCATGCCAGTGGCCTGACAACTGGAACGCCAGAGCTACCTACCTCTAAATCCTGTCGTACTAAAGAGATACCTCCTCAAATTTCGTGCGCCCACAGCAGATAGGGACCGACCTGTCTCACGACGTTCTGAACCCAGCTCACGTACCGCTTTAATTGGCGAACAGCCAAACCCTTGGGAGCTCCTCCACCCCCAGGATGCGATGAGCCGACATCGAGGTGCCAAACCGCTCCGCCGCTGTGGACGCTCGGGAGCGATAAGCCTGTTATCCCCGGAGTACCTTTTATCTGATGAGCGATAGCCCTGCCATACGGGACTACCGGATCACTATGCCCGACTTTCGTCTCTGCTCGACTTATGGGTCTCGCAGTCAAGCTGCCTTCTACCATTACGCTCTTTGCCTGATTGCCAAACAGGCTGAGGCAACCTTTGGACTCCTCCGTTACTCTTTAGGAGGAGACCGCCCCAGTCAAACTGCCCAACTGAAAATGTCCGTCGCCCTGATTCAAGGGAATCGACGTTAGAGCAAAAGCATATTCAGGGTGGTATTTCAACGGTGGCTCCCTACAAGCTGACGCCTATAGTTCTTCGCCTCCCACCTATCCTACACAAAACAGGCCTCTGACCAATTTCAGCCTACAGTAAAGGTTCACGGGGTCTTTCCGTCTTACTGCGGGTACGTGGCGTCTTCACCACGGCTACAATTTCACCGGGCCGCCGGTTGAGACAGTGCAACAGTCATTACGCCTTTCATGCAGGTCGGAACTTGCCCGACAAGGAACTTCGCTACCTTAGGACCCTCAAGGTTAGGGCCGCCGTTTACCGGAGCTTTGGTCGTAAGCTTCTCTTGCGATAACCTACTTCCTTGACTTACCGGCACCGGGCAGGCGTCAGACCGTATACTTCCAATTACTTGTTGGCACGGTCCTGTGTTTTTGATAAACAGTTGCTGTTGCCGATTTACTGTGGCCGTCAAAACGAATAAACTTATTTGACGGCGCCCCTTATTGCGAACGTACGGGGCCATTTTGCAGAGTTCCTTAACCAGCGTTCTCCCGAGCGCCTTAGTATGCTCTACTCGCCTACCTGTGTCAGTTTTAGTACGGTTCTCTCAAGCTTAACCTACAAAAGCTTTTCTTGGACGTTATCCCGACGACTTCCAGATCAAGCTGTCGCGCTTGCGCAACGGGGATGTCCAACACCCCGATCGTCGTTCTAACGCCGTCCCTATGCAGAAACTTGAGAAAGCTAAGGAATATTAACCTTATGTCCATCGTCTACGCCTTTCGGCCTTAACTAAGGTACCGGCTTACCCTGGGCGGAATTACCTTCCCCAGGAAACCTTAGGCTTGCGGCGGACAGGATTCTCACCTGTCTTATCGTTACTCATTCCGGCATAATCGCTTGTATGAACCGCCAGCGCTCCTTACGGTACGCCTCGTTTCTTTCATACAACGCTCTCCTACCAATCTTGCGATTCCGCAACTTCGGCTAGATACTTACTCCCGTTCATTATCGGCGCTTTACTGCTCGACCAGTAAGCTATTACGCACTTTTTAAATGATGGCTGCTTCTAAGCCAACATCCTGGCTGTCTCGGCAATAAAACTTCCTTAGTGACTAAGTATCTATCTGGGGCCTTAGTTGGCGATCTGGGTTGTTTCCCTCTTGACCGCGAAGCTTATCCCTCGCGGACTCACTCCTGAGATAGTTATTACGGTATTCGGAGTTTGGTTAGAGAGGGTACCCCGGGAAGGGCCCCTCAACAGTTCAGTATCTCTACCCCCGTAACATAGTGGCTCAAGGCTAGCCCTAAAGCTATTTCGGAGAGAACGAGCTATCTCCCAGTTTGATTAGACTTTCACTCCTCCCCACAAGTCATCCCCTCGGTTTTCAACCCAAGTGGGTTCGGTCCTCCACGCAGTATAACCCGCGCTTCAACCTGCTCATGGGTAGATCACTGGGTTTCGCGTCTATCGCCCGCAACTTAACGCCCTATTCAGACTCGGTTTCCCTAAGACTTCGCGCCGGAAGCGCTTAATCATGCTGCAAACGATAACTCGCCGGATCATTATCCAAAAGGCACGCCGTCGCACATTAAATTGTGCTCCGACCGCTTGTAAACGCATGGTTTCGGGTTCTTTCCCTCCCCTAAAAGGGGTTCTTTTCATCTTTCGATCGCTCTACTGTGCACTATCGGTCGTCGGAGAGTATTTAGCCTTGCGAGATGGGCCTCGCGGATTCAGTCAAGGTTTCACGTGACTCGACCTACTCAGGATTCACTCAGGAGACAGAAAAATTTCGCGTACGGGACGTTCGCCCTCTATGGTTCCGCCGTTCCAAACGGATTCCGCTATCTTTCTGTTTTCTTACTCACAAAGAGTGTCCTACTACCCCAGTCTCAAAATGAGTCTGGTTTGGGCTGCTCCGCTTTCGCTCGCCGCTACTTACGGAATCGATTTTTCTTTCTACTCCTCTGGGTACTTAGATGTTTCAGTTCTCCAGGTTTGCAACATAGACCTATGTATTCAGTCTAAGTTAGTTCGGGTATCTACGGGTCAACTCCTGTTTAACGGATCACCGTAGCTTATCGCAGTTTACCACGCCCTTCAAAGCCTTCCGACGCCAAGACGTCCCCCATGCGCTCTTCTTCATTTGATCGCGTCAATCTATTATTCCAGTATTTCTACTTTCAAAATAAATCGTTGTTCTCTTAATCTCTTTCGAGATCCGAAGATTGTAACGTTTTTTCGAGTATTCTTGTCGCTCTATAAGATTTTGAACTCTTACGACTCGCAATCTCTCGCAAGTCGTCATCGACAAAATTATAGTGTGTTTAAATACGCCACTCTTGCATCACCTAATTGTTAAAAATCAGTCAAGCTTTCGCTTGATTCTCTTTCGCTCATCTCTGAGCTTGGGAGCTTCGCGTTCAGACGCGACTCGGATGATTTTAATCGAACTTCTCAGTTCGTCAATCATCTTTTTCATTCTTTTTTTT
>JBJDZM010000117.1:0-4424 GCA_051867975.1 Eubacteriales bacterium
ACCACATTCCACCACCCCCCTCCCGGGGGGGTGCAGTTAAAACTTTAATCTGCCAGGTCGAAGAACAAGGGATTTAATGGCTCAAAACCCTTGACACGGTTATAACAATATGATATAATGGATATGTATGGAATCATATAACCGCACAAAATTACTTTGTAAAAATTTTTAAGGAGGGCTAAAAAATGGCTCATTTAAGTGAAGCAGCTGTTGCAAAGATAAACGAAATTTGCGACAGATATGCCGACGAAAAAACACCTCTTATGATGATCCTGAGTGACATTCAAAAGGAATACGGCTATATTCCGCTTGAAGTTCAGGAGATCGTCAGCAAGAAGACCGGTATCAGCGTATCCGAGATCTACGGTGTTGTTACGTTCTACTCGTTCTTCTCACTCAAGCCGAAGGGTAAATACGTTATCGGTATCTGCCTCGGTACTGCTTGCTATGTCAAGGGCGCTCAGCAGGTTCTTGATAAGTTTTCCGAGATACTCGGTATAGGACCCGGCGAGACAACAGACGACGGAATGTTTACTATCGATGCGCTCCGTTGCATAGGTGCGTGCGGTATCGCTCCCGCCGTTTCGATAAACGGTAAGGTTCACCCCAAGGTTGAGATCAAGGCGGTTGCCGGAATAATCGACGAATTGCGCGCAGAGGGAGGAGTTAACTGATGTTTATTAAGAATTTTGAAGAGCTTGAGAAGATTCAGGCGGCTTGCACGGCTGCGCTCAGCGACAAATTCAGCGGCGCGGGAAGAAAAAGAGCCATCGTTCTCTGCGGCGGTACGGGATGCCTTTCGTCCAACTCCGCGGAAATAAAAAATAAGATTGAAAAAATACTTGAAGAAAAAGGACTTTCGGACCGTGTATCCGTAAACCTCGTAGGATGCTTCGGCTTCTGCTCACAGGGTCCTTTCGTAAAAATCTATCCCGAGGACACGCTCTACCGTCTCGTTAAGATCGATGACGTTGAAGAGATAATCGAGAAGGATATCATCGGCGAGGAGGTTGTTGAGAGACTCCTTTACGTTGACCCCGCAACAAAAGAAAAGGTCGTTAAGCAGGACGATATCAACTTCTACAAGAAGCAGAAGAGAATCGCTCTCCACGGCTGCGGCGTTATCAACCCCGAGGACATAAACGAGGCTCTCGGTGCAGGCGCGTTTGCAGGTCTTGCAAAGGCACTTAAGATGGACAGAGCAGACGTTATCAAGTCTGTTCTCGATTCAGGTCTCCGCGGTCGCGGCGGCGGCGGATTCCCGACCGGCAGAAAGTGGCAGTTTGCCTTCGCTCAGCCCGACGGCGACAAGTACGTTGTTTGTAACGGTGACGAGGGAGACCCCGGCGCGTTCATGGACCGTTCCATTCTCGAAGGTAACCCCTTGGCGGTTATTGAGGGTATGGTGATCGCGGGTTACGCTATCGGCGCTCAGAACGGTTACTTCTACGTTCGCGCAGAGTACCCAATTGCAGTCAACCGTCTCAGAATCGCTATCAAGCAGGCTGAGGAGATCGGACTTCTCGGTGATAATATTCTCGGAACAGGATTTTCCTTCCGCGCACACATCCGTCTCGGTGCGGGCGCATTCGTTTGCGGTGAGGAAACAGCTCTCCTTAACTCAATTGAGGGACAAAGAGGTATGCCTCGTCCCCGTCCTCCGTTCCCTGCCGTAAAGGGACTCTGGGGATGCCCCACTATCGTTAACAATGTTGAGACGCTCGCGTGCGTTCCTTACATACTCAGAAACGGCGCTGAGGACTTCGCTCAGTACGGAACAGAGAGATCAAAGGGAACAAAGGTATTCGCTCTCGGCGGTAAGGTCAACAACGTAGGTCTTGTTGAGATTCCCATGGGAACAACTCTCCGTGAGCTTATCTATGATATCGGCGGCGGAATTCCCGGCGGCAAGAAGTTCAAGGCAATACAGACCGGCGGTCCTTCGGGCGGATGCTTGACCGAAAAGGATCTCGACACTCCCATCGACTTCGACAACCTCGTGGCAAAAGGCTCTATGATGGGTTCGGGCGGCGCTATCGTCATGGACGAGGACAACTGTATGGTTGACGTTGCTAAGTTCTACATGGAATTTATCTGCGACGAGTCCTGCGGTAAATGCACACCCTGCCGTATAGGTACAAAGAGACTTCTTGAATATCTCCAGAAGATCTGCGACGGCAAGGCAACGATGCAGGACCTCGATGAGCTTGAGGCTCTTGCCCAGACGATTCAGGCAGGCTCGCTCTGCGCTCTCGGTCAGACTGCGGCTAACCCCGTTCTCTCAACTCTCAAATCCTTCAGAGACGAGTATATCGCTCACATCGTCGACAAGAAGTGTCCCGCTAAGGTTTGCAAGAACCTTATGACATACGTCGTCGATCAGGATAAGTGTATCGGATGCGGACTTTGCGAGAGACAGTGTCCCGTCAGTGCCATCAGCAAGACGGACTATACTGCACCCGGTCACAAGCTCCCGTCAAGAAAAATCGACACCAATAAGTGTATCAAGTGCGGACTCTGCCTGTCTTCTTGTAAGTTCAAGGCAATCGAGAAGAAATAAGGGGGAAGATACAAATGGCAAAGATAAATATTAAAATTGAAGGCGTCTCTTATCAGGTTGAAGAGGGACTTACCATACTTGAAGCGGCAAAGGCTTGCGGATACGAAATTCCCTCGCTTTGCGCATTCAACCACGGCGAGTGCAACAGAGGCTCCTGCCGCGTATGTCTCGTTGAGGCAACAGGCGCGCGCGGACTCGTTGCATCCTGCGTATATCCCGTATCGGAGGGCATGGAGATCACCATTTCTTCTCCCAAGGCAACCGCGGCAAGACGTGCGTCGGTCGAGCTTTTGCTCTCCAATCACTCGATGAACTGCCAGACCTGCGATAAGAACGAAAAGTGCGAGCTTTTGCACGTTGCAAGACTCACAGGCGCGCGCGACAATATGTTCCGTGGTGAGAAGACTCCCACAACTCTTGATGAGGTTAGCCCCTCTATCGTCCGTGATACGTCCAAATGTATTCTTTGCGGACGTTGCGTAGCACGTTGCTCGAACGCGCACGGAAACGGCGTTATCGGCTTCCAGAACAGAGGATTTAAGACGATTATCGGCCCTGCGGAGAACAGGAGCTTTACAGAGTCTCCCTGTATCCTTTGCGGACAGTGCGTAAGCGTATGTCCCGTCGGCGCTCTTATGGAAAAGAGCGAAATAGACAAGGTCGACGCGGCTATGAAGGCGGGCAAGTACGTTGTCGTTCAGACTGCTCCCGCTGTAAGAGCGGCTCTCGGAGAAGAGTTCGGAATGAAGATAGGAACTCCTTGCACGGGCAAGATGGTTGCGGCTCTCAAGAGACTCGGATTTAAGAAGGTATTTGATACAAACTACGGCGCTGACCTCACCATTATGGAGGAGGCTGCCGAGCTTATAAACAGAATCAAGAACGGCGGAACGCTCCCGATGATCACATCCTGCTCGCCCGGTTGGGTCAACTACGCAGAGATCTATTACGGCGACTGCCTTGACCACCTTTCTTCCTGCAAGTCTCCTCACGAGATGATGGGCGCAATCCTTAAGCACTACTACGCAGAGAAGATAGGCGTTGCTCCCGAGGATATGTTCGTGGTTTCGGTCATGCCTTGTACGGCTAAGAAGTTTGAGAAGGAGAGAGACGCGCTTAAGACAAGAGGTCTTGCAGACGTTGACGCAGTTCTCACAACTCGCGAGCTTGGTAAGCTTATCAAGAGAAGCGGTATCAACTTCACGAAGCTCCCCGACGAGGAATTTGACAACGACATTGTCGGTGAATACACCGGCGCAGGCGTTATCTTCGGAGTTACGGGCGGCGTTATGGAGGCGGCTCTCAGAACCGCTTACTATGCTCTTACCGGTAAAGAGCATGAGGCTATTAAATTTGAGGCTGTCAGAGGATTTGACGGTATCAAAGAGGCGAGCCTTGAGCTTAACGGTATGACCGTTAATATCGCTGTTGCTCACGGCATGAAGAACGCAAAGGTTCTCCTTGACGAGATCCGCGCAGGTAACAGTAAATATCACTTCATCGAAGTCATGGGATGCCCCGGCGGCTGTATAAACGGCGGCGGTCAGCCCTACGTAAGAGAGTGCTTCCTTCCTAACGAGGATGCAGACATTATGGATACATACAAGGAAAAACGCGCGCAGGCGCTCTACTCTGAGGACGAGAGACAGACACTTCGCCAGTCTCATAATAACCCCCAGATGAAGGCGCTCTACGACGAGTTCCTCGGTGAACCCAACTCCCATACGGCTCACGAATTGCTCCACACCCACTACGGCGCAAGAGTTCCTTTCGTTGAGAAATAAGATGTAGGGAAGGATATTCAGGGGTAGGGGCGACCTTTTTGAAAAAAGGCTCGCCCCTACCCCTGAACCCCCACCCCACC
>JBJDZM010000118.1:0-4378 GCA_051867975.1 Eubacteriales bacterium
TGGGCTATCTTTTTTCTTTTCCCCGGGGGGGTGCAGTTAAAACTTTAATCTGCCACAATTCGGCGGTTTTAATTTTTTTGAAAAAAACCGATGACAAATCGCGATATATATGTTATAATTAAATGAATAATGTTATTTTGAGGTGGATATGGAAATCGCATTGCTTATAATCGGCATAGTATCACTTGGTTTATCGCTTGTGTGCTTATATTTTGTCTTTAAAATCTCAAAGGACGTAAAAGACAGCCGTCATGATGAAAAAACCGAGAAGAAGCTTGACGAGCTGCGTGAGAGCATATATAACGAATTCTCACGCAACAGGAGCGAACAGAATCAGTCGTCGCAAAGTCAGCGCACCGAGCTTGAATCGAAACTCAGTGAGATCAACAGGACGCTTGACAGCATCAAGTCAACAAACCAAGAGCAGCTTGTAAAAATTCTTCGCGAGATGACGGTCGGTCTTTCGGCAATCGGTGACAAGAACAACGCTCTCGCCGAAAAGCAAAATCAAAGAATCGAAAGCTCGCTTGAAAAAATCAGGCAGTCAAACGAGCAGAAGCTCGACGAGATGCGCAATGTTGTAGATGAAAAGCTCACCGATACGTTGACAAAGCGGCTTGACAGTTCGTTTAAGACCGTTTCGGACCAGCTCGAAAATCTTTACAAGGCTCTCGGAGAAATGAAGGAGATGTCGGGAGGAATTACCGAGCATGTTACCTCTCTTAACCGTGTTCTCAGCAATGTTAAGGCGAGAGGCACGTGGGCGGAGGTTCAGCTCAAAAACATACTTGACCAGACTATCCCAAATATGTACGTTGAAAATTACGCGCCGAGCAATTCAAGCAAGGACAGAGTCGAATTCGCGATAAAAATTCCCTCGGGTGACAACTACTCCGAGATAACGTACCTTCCCGTTGACTCCAAGTTCCCGATGGAGGATTATGTAAGGCTCTGCGACGCCAATGACCGTGCAGACCCCGAGGCATCAAGGCTTGCACGGAAGGCTCTTGAAGACCGGGTAATTCAAGAGGCAAGAACGATCACAAAATATATAAGCGTTCCCAAAACGACTCCTTTTGCCATAATGTATCTTGCAAGCGAGGGACTTTACGCCGAGATCGCATCGTCACAGAACGCTATACCCGAAAAACTGCAGACAGAGTACAGCATAATGGTTGCAGGTCCTTCGACGATAACCGCTCTGCTCAATTCCCTCTCACTAGGATTCAGAATAGCGGCAATCAACGAAAAGGCAAGCGAGGTCAGAAAGATCCTTTCCGCGGTCAAATCACAATACGATACCTTCGCAGGTGTACTTGCAAAGGCAAAGAAAAAGATCGACGAGGCGGGAAAATCTCTCGACGACGCACAGCACAGAAACGATATAATCCAGAAGCGTCTGCGCTCGATCGAAGCGCTTGAGATTTCGGAATCAAACAGCATACTTGAGATAGAGTCGCCCGAAGAAGAGAACTTTGAGGAAGAAGAAAACTAATAACGGGAAAAATCAAATGAATAAAAAAAGTTTGTTATCAAATATTTCGCGAAAAGACGATAAACCGAAATATACCATTGAAACATTTATCACGACGTTTCTCTGCGCTTATTTTACCGTAAGCATATTCAATCTGCTCTCACATTTGGGGGACGAGGTGTATTATACGTCGCTTGAATTTTTGCAGGCAGACGGCTCCGGTGCGCTTGTGGGTGTTTTGGCTGCAACAGTTATCTTAATGTCGGGTTTTACGGCACTTGTATTCTGCTTCCCGAAATACAACATAATACCGAATTATTTGGTCGTATCGGCAATACTCCTATCGCTTTTGCTCATGTATAACTCCACCTCATCGCAGTATTACATTTATTTTGCGGTGCTTCTCGTTATGGCGATCGTTCTCGTGTATGCAACCGAGAAGAAATGCTTTTCCTTCATCAAAAATGACTTTCACACGGGTATCATGTGGGGTGAGGTAGCCGTCGTTGCCGTCATCGCAACGGTTATTACAGGCGGTATCGGTGTTTACAGATATTTATGCTACTCAACCCCGAACTTTGACTTCGGTCTTTTCTGTAACATGTTTTACAACATGGCAAAAACCGGGCTTCCCAACGTGACAAGCGAGCGAGACATGCTCTTGTCGCACTTTGCAGTACACTTCTCGCCGATATACTACGTCATGCTCCCGTTTTATTGGATATTCCCCTCTCCGATAACCTTGCAGATACTACAGGCGCTCGTCATTTACTCGGGAATTATTCCGATAGTTCTGATTGCGAGAAACAGAGGGCTTTCGACCAAATTGACCGTTGTTATCTCAACGATTTACGCACTCTATCCCGCGCTCAGCGCAGGTTGTTTTTACGACCTGCATGAGAACTGCTTTCTCGTAACACTTCTCCTTTGGACATTCTTCTTTTTTGAAAAGAGAAAATATATTCCTCTGGCAATCTTTGCGTGCCTTACCTTGCTTGTCAAGGAAGATGCGTTCATATATCTTGTCATTTTTGCGCTTTACGTGCTCCTCTCCGAAAAAGAATGGAAAATCGGTGTTCCCATGGCGATACTTCCCCTCGCATATTTCTTTATCGTATCAACGCTTATGGAGCAGTACGGCACGGGTATCATGTCGGGACGTTTCGGAAATATGATCTACGACAGCGAGGACGGTCTTATCGGCGTCATTAAGACGGTAATTCTGAACCCCGGATACACCCTCTCACAAATATTTACAACTTCTGCCAATAACACGGACAAATTGAAGTATCTTTTGCAGCTTCTGCTCCCTCTCGGATTTTTGCCCTTTGCAACGAAAAAGATATCAAGATATCTTCTATTGGTTCCGATACTTTTAAACATACTCACAATGTATAAATATCAGCCCGACATTACCTTTCAATACAGTTTCGGAATCTCGGCGTTTTTGTTCTATCTTACGATAATGAATCTCTCGGATTTCAAGCCTTCCTTCGCATCTGACTTTCTTCCGAGATTTGCAATCGTTGCGACGGTTCTCCTGTTCACTATCGTTGCAGTCCCGAAATTTTCGACATATGTTGACCGATACAACAATAACAAAGCGCTTTATGAGAGACTCGACTATGCACTCGAAGAGGTACTTCCAAAGGACTCGTCGGTTACATGCTCGTCGTTTTTGCTTGCCCATATAGCGTCGCGCGACACGGTATACGAGCTTAATTATCACAAGGAAAACAAGGTCTACAAGACCGACACGGAATACGTCGTTATTGACCTGCGCTCGGGATTTTCCTCGACAAGTCAAGAAGCCGAGGAATTTTTCCTCTCCGAAGGCTACACCGAATTTTACCGTGACGAGGGGGCTGTGCTGATACTCGTTGACGAAAATTTTGAAAAATAACATTTGAAAGAAAGGATAAAGCATGCTACTTGCCGCAACCTGCCTTTTCGGGCTTGAACGTCAGCTTGGCGAGGAAATAGACGCACTCGGACTCAAAAGAGTCGAAACGATTGACGGACGTGTTCTCTTTGAGGGTGAGGAAAAGGACGTTCCCCGAGTAAATATTAATTTGAGACTTGCAGAACGTGTCTTCATCGTTCTCGGTCGGTTTCACGCCGAGAGCTTTTCGGAGCTGTTTGACGGGACATATTCTCTTCCCTGGCACGAGTGGATTGGAAGGAAGGACGAATTTCCCGTCACGGGACATTCGATAAAGAGCCGACTTACAAGTATTCCCGACTGCCAAAGCATTGTGAAAAAGGCTATTGTCAACAGGCTTTCCGCCGAATACGGTATATCGTGGTTTGAAGAGACCGGGGTAAAATACAAAATTGAATTCTTCATCTTAAAGGACGAGGCTATGCTGCTCATCGACACCTCGGGAACCGCTCTTCACAAGCGCGGATACCGCCCCGACGCAGGTGCCGCCCCGCTCCGTGAAACCCTGGCGGCGGCTATCGCACTCACGGCACGACCTCGAGAGGACGTACTTTTGTGGGACCCCTTCTGCGGCTCGGGAACTATCGCCATTGAGTCCGCCATGGCAGTCAGAAAGATCGCACCCGGACTCAACAGGGATTTTTCTTCGGAAAAATATCCTCGCATCACCGAAAAAATGTGGCTTGACGCAAGAGACGAGGCGAGGTCATTTGAGATAAAGGACTCGCAATACGAGGTTTGGGCTTCCGATATCGACGAAGATATGCTTGATATTGCGTACGAAAACGCACTCCGCGCGGGAGTTGAGGAAAACATCAGAATTTTTCAGGCAGATGCGAGAAAAATCGAAAAGCCCTCGGACAGGCGCGGCTCGATAATCTGCAATCCCCCCTACGGCGAGCGAATGGGCGAGATGCGCGAAATCGAACAATTATACCGTGAAATCGGCAAGAACTTTAAAA
>JBJDZM010000119.1:0-4367 GCA_051867975.1 Eubacteriales bacterium
ATGAGAAAAAGCCTTGCAGAGTGAAAAATCTGTCTCTGTCATATATCAAGGAGTCGCACCTCGGAACTACACTCAAGGTCTTAAGAAGCGAGCCGGACGGCGACGGAAACATTTTCGTCCGCACGCAAAACGAAGAGGGAGAGACCTGCCTTGAAGCGTCAATTTGCCTTGAAGCGTTATGACCGAAGCAATAATTATTGAATAAAAAACGATGCCGACCGCACAAGTAAAAATGCGGTCGGCATAATTTTTAAATAAATATATTGACAAGAGTGTGGCTTGGTGATATACTCTATCCTTAGTTTGAAGAATTAAAAGACAGAACAGGGGGGTAGCGTGAAAGTTGCTTCCGCCTGAAAGTGAATATATCTGTTTCACGCACGAATTTTGCAAAGCAAAATTCACTGATTACTGTTTGTGCTGTCGCAAAGCGGCAGAATGGAGATTATTATGAACGGTCAGCGATTGGCACCGAAAAGACCGCACGCAGACACGCGCGGCGCGCTTAATTTTTTTACCGCGGTGAGAGAAGCCTTCATCGGTTTTGCAAAAAAGAACTTCGTTTTGGTAATTGCGGCGGTATTGGCACTCATTTCCTGCCTTATTGTCAAGCCCGATGCCGAATATCTCGGCTATTTTGACTTCAAGACCTTGACCTGCCTTTTCTGCACCCTGGCGGTCATTTGCGCGCTGAAGAATATCAGATTTTTTACGATAGTTGCGAAAAAAATCGTAAAATGTGCCGGAAATACCCGCACGCTGGCGCTCTCACTTGTTTACATCACCTTTATCGGCTCCATGTTTTTGGCAAATGATATGGCACTTTTGACCTTTCTTCCCCTCGGATACATCTCTTTGAGCGCGACGGGCAAGGAAAAATACATGGCTTCCATATTTATTTTCCAGAACATCGCCGCAAACCTAGGCGGAATGCTCACGCCCTTCGGAAATCCTCAAAATCTCTATATATACACGAAATTCAATATTCCGACGCTTGAATTTATGGGAATAATGGTGCTGCCGTTCATTCTGTCGATAATTCTTTTCACGCTTTGCTGTTTTTTAATTCCGCGCGAGTCACTTGAATTGACCTGTTGTGACGACGAGAAAACCGACCCGAAAAAGGCGACGTTTTTCCTTGTTCTGTTTGTTCTGGCAATACTGACGGTCTTCCGTGTCGTGCCTTATTATATCTGCCTTCCGATTACGTTCTTTGCGGTTTTTTTTGTTGACAAAAAGGCACTCTTGAAGGTCGATTACCCTCTGCTTTTGACATTTGTCTGCTTTTTCTTGCTTGCAGGCAATGTCTCAAGGATAGGCGCAGTCAACGACTTTTTCGCCGCTTTGCTTGAAAAGAACACCTTGCTGACGGCGATAGGCTCATGCCAGATTATAAGTAACGTGCCGAGCGCGATCTTGCTCTCCGAATTCACAACGAACTACAAGGAGCTGCTTTTGGGAGTAAATATCGGCGGTGTCGGAACGCTTATCTCGTCGCTTGCGAGTCTTATTACCTTCAGAGAATATACCTCGCACGTCAAAGGAAAAACGCTTTCCTACCTCGGGCTTTTTACCGCCTTCAACTTTGGTTTTTTGATAGTATTGACGTTGTTTACACTTTTGATAGTTTAAAGATCATACGATAATATGTAAATATCGATACGGGGACTGTTTGCAATCAATGCAACAGTCCCCTAAAAGTTTATTTTCCTCTCGGGAAGCGCGCTCTGCCTTCTCCGCGAATCGGCTGATCGCCGATGGTGCCGTCGTCTGCTCCGTGAGTTGCATCCTCGCTCATGTCTTCTATGATGCTTTCCGCATCGTCGACAATGTTGTTACCGGTGTTGTTCTCGGTCGCCGTCTCGGTGGCGGACTGCGCACCGCTGTCGGTCGAGTTGCCGTCGGTCATTGTGTTTGCCGTACATGAAGCCAAAAGCGAAGCCGCACCGAGTGTGAGAACGGCTGCAATTGTAATTATTGTTTTCTTCATTTTGATCCTCATTCTGCCGCTTTGCGGCAGCATAAATAGTAATCAGTAAATTTTGCCTCGGCAAAATTCGTGCGTGAAAAAGATTATTTTACTTTCAGACGGAAGTAACTTTCGCGCTATTCTCCGCGCCGCGCGCGAATTGCGCTTGCGGCAAATCGGGATTTTCGCGAATATAAACGCGTTACATTCCGCATTTATAGTTTGCCCGAAAATCTTATTTTGAGACGGCAACTATGCAGTTATTTTTTGGAATAATACGCATTTTTTTGAATAAAATTGAAGTAATATTCCTATTTCGGGAGCTTGCGGTGAAATCATTTTTTCTAAGGATTGTGTCGGCGATTATCAGCCTTTGTATGTGCGGAGGCTCGTGTTATTTGACGGAAACGGTCAAAAACGGCGGTTTTGGTGCGTCTGCGGAGGGAGAAAAGAGCAAAATTGCCTTGGTGTGTAAAGAAAATGACGGGGAGAGCGACGAGGTAGCAGTCGAGCTTGTCTTCTCGGGGCAGAGCGGGCTGTGCGGATTTCTCGGTGAGGTGAGATTTGATGAAAACGAGTTCCTTTTTCTGTCGGGCGGAGACGGTGAGAGCGGGCTGAATTTTTCTTTTCTTGACCTTGGCGGATGTGTAAGATTTTTGCTTGACGGAGTAAAAAATAGTCCGCGTGAGTGCGTTTTGGCGCGGTTTTATTTTAAAAGGACAGGAGACGGCGACGGTACGATTTCGCTTTGCATGGCATGCGAGGAGGATGCTCTGTATATTAATGAAAAAAACAGAGTGTCTCCCATGCAAACAGAGCTTTTCGGGTGTGATATCGGTCGGGCGGAGAATGACAAAATTCCCGAGAGCGAATTTCCTTATTTTTTACGCCTTGAGGTGTCAAATGACGGAGAGGGTAGTGTGATATCATTTGAAGTCTGCGCCGACAAGCGCTTTTTTGCCTTGGGAGCGAAGATATACATAGTTGAGCTTGACGGAGCCGAAAGCCACGGAGCATATGTTGTCGGAGTGACTCAAAGCGGCATGCTTTCGGGAGAGTACAGTTTTTCGCCGAAAGGGAATTATGCGGTGATTATCACCGCAACTGCGTTTGACCGAGACGGTGAAAAGAGAGGGGAGAAGGTCGTAAAGGTGTGCAGCGCGCTAACGGTTGGTATGACACGAAGACGGGGGACATTTACATCGACATCAACTCGGGAGTGGGCGGCGACGGCGTTATGCTCTTCACTGCCGCTCATGAGCTGGTTCACGATATTGCGGTACACGCGCCGGCAAAGTTTAAGATCCTTGCCGACTTCCTTATGGAGCAATACGGCAAAAAGGGTGTTTCGGTCGATGAGCTTGTTCAGGCGCAGATAGATAAAGCCGCAAAGGACGGAAGAACCATAGACTACGACACTGGGTTTGAGGAGGTTATTGCCGACTCATGCGAGTCTCTTCTCTCCGACGGCGAGGTCATTCAGAAGCTCACAGAACTCAAGGCGAGGGACAAATGGCTTGTTGATAAATTTAAGTCCTTCATCACAAAGCTCGTTGCGAGGATAAAGAAAAATTACGCCGGGATGAAGCCCGACTCTTATGAGGGCAATATCGTCAGCGAGATGGTCGACGAAGCCGAGAGGCTCAAGGAGCTGTTCGTCGATGCGCTGCTCGATGCGAGTGAGGCGAGGGCGAGCGGTGCGAAAATTGAGATCGCAGGCAGGGATATTATGTATTCTGAAAGATATCAAGAAGCAGACATAAACCAGGATATCCTATCTATGGTGGCTAAGGTTGATAGCGGAAATTTCAGGGCAAACGATAAGATATATCTTGGAACAGTCGCTGATTCCACAGCAGGAGAAATTTATAATATTACAGGAATAAATGTTACAGGATTTAAGGTTGCTATTGAGGCAAGGCAAATAGAACATATTATCAAACGGCATGGCAAGAGCGGCAAAGCAGATAGAACTATGGCAGACTCAACTGACATCGCAAAAATGGGATACACGCTGGAAAACTACGATAAAATAAGCCCGGCAGAAAAAACCAAAGCATATAAACAATTCATAGATGGAAAAAGCGTTTGGTCTGATACTGTTTTATACGAAAAAGAAATAGGTGATAAATCGTACTATGTCGTTCAAGCCGTCCCCGATACAAAAGCAAAAACGCTGTACATTGTGACAGCGTTCATTGGCAAAAAAGGATATAAAAAAGAGGTATCGCAATTCATCGATGAAAAAATCCCCGATGCAACGCCTAAAAGCGAGATTGCGATTGCCTCTAGTGGAAGTATATCACAAAAGGACGCAGATGTCAACAACCAATATAAAGAAATTTCGGAAAATATATCTCAAAATGAGTATTCCGACCGGGACTCCGAGTCCTTATCC
>JBJDZM010000120.1:0-56517 GCA_051867975.1 Eubacteriales bacterium
TGAAGATTTCATCCGAGTTTACTCGGATTTCATCCTGCAAAGCAGGATTTCATTCTTGCTTTTCTTTTAAGTTTTTGCTATACTTATATTAAGGGGTGATTATTACGGCAGAAAACAGACTTGCGGATTTATCAATGGATTTTGCGGTCAAAGTATTAAAGATGACCGATGGCATAAAGGGACATTATTCTCTTGTAAATCAGTTGGAACGTAGCGCAACGTCTATCGGTGCCAATATACGAGAGGCAAAATATGCTCACAGCAAAGCAGATTTTATTTCTAAATTTCAGATTGCATTAAAAGAGTGCTACGAAACGGAATATTGGCTTGAGCTTATGCAGAAGTCGGATATTTTTATCGATGATATTGTAAAAGTACTCTTACACGATTGCGGAGTCATCAGAAGAATGTTAATCTCCTCTATTAACACCACAAAGGCAAATGCTGAACGCTAAATATTATGATTGGAAAAACAATAAAAGTTATCGTGGATAGACCTCTGGGAACCTATCATCCAAAACATAGTGACATTTACTATTCGGTTAACTACGGATATATTCCCGAGATTATTGCTCCCGATGGAGAGGAGCAAGATGCATACATTTTAGGAGTTGATCTACCGTTGAAGGAGTTTACCGGAAAAGTGATTGCTATTATTCACAGGATCAACGATGTTGAGGACAAATTGGTTGTAGCACCGGAAAACACATCTTTTTCAAAGAAAGATATTATGGAAAAGGTTTCTTTCCAAGAGCAATTTTTCAATGTAAAAATCATAATGTAATCCAAGATGCTTTTGTGGAGGTTACAGACTATGAAATTTGCACCTATCGTTAATCTTAGAGCCATTTTTGAAAAAATGTTCCCATTGACTTCGATTTGAACCCTTTAGGGTTATGTATCCTATTCGTCAGTTACTCAAAAAAACGATTCTGAACCCGTGGAGCGATACACAGCGTGATGTTAATCTGCATTTGACATCCACTTGCTGTGAACAGCTCCTTGTTGCACAAGAAGTTCGAGTCTAATCTTGGGCTCGCAATGCACGCTCATAAGACGTGAAGTCAAGTTAAACCTTAGCGTGCATGTGGGTTCAGAATCCCTCATGGCTCCTCACCGTTAGGACGACCTTCTAAACATCATCTTTCTATCAAAAAAGAATATTTTACAAGCAAGCTCTTATTTAAACAAGAAATTATCCATTCAAATCCCCCATTCCACCCGACTTTTCCTCAGAAAATCAAAAAATTTCACAAAAACCCTTGACAAGCCTCCATTTATGTGGTATAATCTCTCTACCTCTGTAAAAGGGCTTTTTTTTCGTGCCGTATGCGCAAGACGTCACACCGTTTTCAGAGGGAGGTACACAGACTGTGAAAACGGTCAAATAAATTTTAAATGGGAGGTGCCGAAATCATGGCTAATGATGCAAGAGTCAAAGTAACTCTCGTATGCTCAGAGTGCAAGCAGAGAAACTATGACACAAAGAAAAACAAGAAGAATGATCCGGACAGATTGGAACTTAACAAGTATTGCAAGTTCTGCCGCAAGCACACTCTTCACAAAGAGTCTAAGTGATTTGGGAGGCTTGAAATGACTGTCACAACAAAAAGAAGTTTAATCGCTCTTCTGTTGTCCCTTGTGTTGGTTGTATCACTCTTTACCGTAAGTATTTCCGCAACGGATACCGCTACTGATGCAGTTTTCTCTTCCGAGACTGTGACAGATGTTGAATCTTCGACAGAAAAGGATTCAAGCACTGCTACGGGAACCGAAAAGGAAACAAGCAAGGAAACCGAATCCCAGACCGAATCTGCTGCCGAAAAGGCAGAGAGAGAGGAAAGGGAAGCAACGACAAGAACTCTTATCATAAACGGTATTATTATTGCCGCTATAATTTTGATAGCAGTTATCGTTGCTGTCAGATTCCGCAAAAAGCTCGGAGGATTCTTCCGTTCGGTAAAGAGCGAGCTTAAGAAAATCGTTTGGTCATCAAAAGAAAACACACGCAAGAGCTTCCTCGTTGTTGCTGTTGTTGCAGTTGCAGTTGCTCTTTTGATAGCGATCATCGACTTTGCATTCACTCAGGGTATCAGCATGCTTGGCGAATTGTTCAAATAATATTCACGGAGCTTTAAAATGAGTGATATAGATGGAATGAACGTAGGCCTAAGATGGTATATTGCGCACACCTACTCGGGCTATGAAAACAAGGTAAAGGCAAACCTTGAAAAGATCGTTGAAAACCGCGGACTCGGAAATCTCATTTATGATGTCAAGGTTCCGTGCGAAACAGTGATTGAAAAGAACGGAGACAAGGAAAAGGTTGTCGAGGTAAAGACATTCCCGTCCTATGTTTTCGTAAAAATGATAATGACCGATGAAAGCTGGCATGCAGTCAGAAACATCACCGGCGTAACCGGATTCGTAGGTCCCGGATCGCGTCCTGCACCCCTCTCCGAAAAGGAAGTTCTCGACATTAATCTTGAGAGCGCAGAGGAAACAAGGGTTCAGCTCAGCTTCAACGTGGGCGACGAGGTCAGCATCATAACAGGTCTCTTTGAGGGATATGAGGGAACGGTTCAGGCTATTTCCGATGACCTCAAGACCGTAACAGTACTTGTAAAGCGCGGACGCAGAGATATGCCTGTCGAAATTGAGTCCGAGGCTCTCAAACTGAAAGTTTAAAAATTATTGCTTTACGGATTTCGAGAACGAAAATCCGTCTCGCCGAGATTCGGCGTAAAGTGGGAGGGAGAAAATTTACTTAAATTCTCCCGATCAAAGTAACCACTATGGAGGTATAATTAATTATGGCAAAAAAAATAATGGGTTATATCAAGTTGCAGCTTCCCGCAGGTAAGGCTACTCCTCAGCCTCCCGTAGGTCCCGCACTTGGTCAGTACGGTGTCGCTATCCCCGTATTCACAAAGGAATTTAACGAAAGAACAAAGAATGACATGGGTCTTATCATCCCTGTCGTTATCACGGTTTACGCTGACCGTTCCTTCACATTCATCACAAAGACTCCCCCTGCAGCAGTTCTCATTAAGAAGGCAGCAGGTATTGAGTCCGGTTCCGCAAAGCCCAACAAGGACAAGGTAGCAAAGATTACCGCAGAGCAGGTAAGAAAGATTGCAGAAACAAAGATGCCCGACCTCAATGCAGGTTCAATTGAAGCTGCAATGAGCATGGTAGCAGGAACAGCTCGTTCTATGGGCGTTCTTGTTGAAGACTGATTCAAGGAGGTAAGTTGTAATGGGAAAGAAATATACTGATAGCGTAAAGCTTATCGAAAAGAGCAAACTCTACGACCCCTCCGAGGCGATCGGTCTTGTTTGCCAGACATCTAAGGCAAAATTTGATGAAACTATCGAAGTACACGTTCGTCTCGGTGTTGACTCCCGTCACGCTGACCAGCAGGTCAGAGGCGCAGTAGTCCTCCCCAACGGTACAGGTAAGAAGGTTAAAGTACTTGTTTTCGCAAAGGGAGACAAGGTTCAGGCAGCTCTTGACGCAGGCGCAGATTACGCAGGCGGTGCTGAGTACGCTGAAAAGATCCAGACTGAGAACTGGTTTGACTTTGACGTAGTTATCGCTTCTCCCGACATGATGGGTGTTATCGGTAAGCTCGGTAAAGTCCTCGGTCCTAAGGGACTTATGCCTTCTCCTAAGGCAGGAACTGTTACTCCCGATGTTGCACGTGCCGTTACAGAGGCTAAAGCGGGTAAGATCGAGTACAGACTTGACAAGACAAACATCATCCACTGCCCCATCGGTAAGGCAAGCTTCGGCGCAGCAAAGCTCCAGGAGAACTTCGATACTCTTCTCGGCGCTATCGTTAAGGCTAAGCCGGCAGCAGCTAAGGGACAGTACATCAAGTCCTGCGTAGTAGCATCTACAATGGGCCCCGGCATTAAGATCAACCAGGGTAAGCTTGGCTGATAAAAAATTTCCGACAACGAAAGTTGTCGGAATTTTTTTATTCTAAATATATACCGAATCGGTCAAGATTTGGAAACAGCGGTCTTGACAACATTCTGCATGATATCCTTGACATGTCCTCAATACTGACCTTAAATCCGTCGCGATACCAATCAATCATCTGAAAACACAGACCGCATATTGCAAACCTGAATATTTTTTCGCGTGCCCAATCAGTGTCATCCGGTAGAAATTTCTGAATATTTACCATATCATTTACAGGGAAGTTTATTGATACTTCAATTATTTTCTCAAGCATATTGTTTTTGAATAGTGCATCGAGAAGCGGCTTGTGACAAATCCAGAATTTATAGTAATTACCTATCTCACCGCTGAGCGTTCTTTTTCCATCCCTGCCCGAATCGGTGAAAAAATATTGATACTCGTTCATCGTATGTTCGATAAGAGCGTATAATGTGTCTTCTTTACTGTCAAAATATCTGTAAAATGTCTTTCTTGGCATATCGAGATTTTCGCAAAGCTCCGTTATTGATATCTCACTGTATGACTTTTTTGACATCAGATCAAGGAGAGCCATTTCTATCTCTCTCTGCCTTTTTGCAGATTGCTCTGTTTTACACAGTTTATACATTTCAATCTCCATTCCGCGCTCTGCGGCAACACAAATAGTAAGCGTGATAATTTCACTTTTCGGAATTATCTCACGATGTTCTCATGAAAAGTACGGTGTCACTATTGTAACACCTATTATTTGTATTCTAACATATTTTTTTACATTTAGTCAAGATATTTTCAAAAGATTGTGATTTTATGTAACTTTTCTCATATTTTTTTGTGTATTATTAACAAAATATGCATTTATTTTTTTAATGTTAATGTCACACTTTTGCCATTTTGGGACTTATTAATGCAAATTTTTTTTGATATAATATAGGTGCAAAAATGTTTAAAAACTCTTTGGAGGGATTATGTCAAAAAAATCAGTACTGCTTGACGAGAACGGCAAGCGAAAATTCGGCATACGCGACAGCGTAGCATATGCCGCAGGTGACCTTGGATGCAATATGAGCTTTGCACTCAAAGGAACTATGGCGCTATTCTGGACGCAGGTCATGGGTATGGGTCTTTGGTACTCTCTCTTACTCATTATCGTCCAATTTTGGGATGCGATAAACGACCCTCTTATAGGTTCGATTATCGATGCTGACAGACGTAAATACAAAAGAAACAAATTCTTGGCATATATCTGGTTCGGTTCTATCGGACTTATCGTCGGCGGTGCGCTCTGCTTCCTTCCTTTCCCGAACGCTCCAACATGGGCGAAGTTTATTATCTTTATCGCCGGATATGTGATCTGGGATGCATTCTACACGATTGCAAACGTTCCTTACGGTTCGCTTTTGTCTATCATATCAAAAGACCCTGCTGACCGCGCTTCTCTCTCCGCTTGGAGATCTGTCGGAAGCATAGTGGGAAATATGCTTCCCATGGTCATTCTTCCGTTTATCATTTACGATTCAGACCACAACCTCGTAGGTTGGAGAGTATTCTTAGCAGCTCTTATCATGGGTATACTTGGATTTATCTGCTTCCAATTTATGATAAGAAACACCGAAATTCGCGTTGAAACAGACGTTGTTGTCAGCGAAGATGCGCCGAAATTCAACGTTATCAAGGCGATGGGCAACTTTTTGAAGAACCGTCCTGCTATGGGTGCAACTATTGCGGCTATGGGTATGTTTATCGGTATGCAGGGTGCGGCAACGGCTGTTTCGGTCGTATTCCAGAGATACTACCAAAATCCTCAAATATCCGGTGTAGTTCAACTCTTTGCGATGATTCCGATAGTTGTATTCACTCCACTTGCGCGTAAAATGGTTACAAAATACGGCAAAAAAGAGCTTTCTGTCATCGGCGCTGTCTGCTCGATAATCGGCGGATTGGGACTTTTCATAATCACACCGAGCAATACAAACATTGATCTTATCATTTACGTTTCATGCCAGCTTGTTTACAACCTCGGACTCGGTATTTATTCCACTGTTTCTTGGGCTATGATGGGTGACGCCATCGACTACAACGAGTGGAAGACGGGAAAGAGAGAAGAGGGAGTCGTTTATTCGCTTCACTCATTCTTCCGCAAGCTCGCTCAGGGCATAGGTCCTGCAGTTGCACTCGTTGTCATGGCAGGTCTCGGATACGTTAACAACGCAAACCTTGATACCGCAGGCAACTATGTTGCAACTCCCGATGCAAACGGTGCGTTCAACGCAATCAATGTTATGTGGCTGAGTGACGAGGTTGCACTTAACCTCCGTATTTTAGTTGCCGCAATGTTCCTTATAGCCGCTTTGTGTCAGTTTATAGGTCTTGCGCTTGTCTACAATCTCGATAAGAAGACAATGGAAAAGATGAACGCAGAGCTTGAAGAGAGAAAAGCGGCAGCTGTCGCTCAGGCAGAGGAATAATTCAGTATTTACGCAGTGTCCGAAAAATGCGTTCGGACACTGCATCTTTGAAGATTGCTTTTATATTTTGTGCTGCAACAAATAAAATCAGAAAACATTCACATACAATTAACACGTTCTGTTTATAATTTAAGAGAAAATAAAATCGTACAGGAGAAACAGATGAGACAGGTATTAAATTTGAATGAAAATTGGCTCTTCAAGCTCGGCACAAACGATATAAGTGCGCGTGACGGAGAGAACGTAAACCTTCCCCACACATGGAATGCCACAGACGGTCAGGACGGCGGAAACGATTATTTCCGCGGAGAGTGCCTTTACGTAAAGACGCTTGACAAGGCAACATTGCCCGTGGCTGACCTCTACTATCTTGAAATTCGCGGCGCAAACTCGTCCGCAGACGTTTACGTAAACGGCGAAAAGGTTGCTCACCATAACGGCGGATACTCCACATGGCGCGTTGACATCACCGAGAAGCTCACCGATCTTACGGACGTGGCTATCGTTGTTGATAACTCACCTAATGAGACGGTCTATCCCCAGATGGCGGACTTTACGTTCTACGGCGGACTTTACCGTGACGTAAACCTGATTGCCGTAAACAAGGCTCATTTTGACCTTGATTACTTCGGCGGCACGGGACTTATGATCACTCCCGAGATAGACGGCGCAAACGCAAAGGTCGAAGTTGAGGTATTTACCACCGAGCTTACCGCGAGGCAGAAGATCGTTTACACTATTTACGACAAGGAAGGAAATGAGGTTTCAAAGATAAGGTCAGCCGACAAGAAGGTCGTGTTTGACATAGAAAACGTACATCTTTGGAACGGACGCAAGGACCCTTATCTCTACCGCTGTGAGGTTCAGATCGTTGAAGGAAACAAGGTGCTTGACAATGTTTGCTCGCGCTTCGGCTGCCGCAGCTTCAGAATCGATCCCGACAACGGATTTATCTTGAACGGCGAGGAATACCCTCTACGCGGTGTATCCCGTCACCAGGACAGACTCGGTATAGGTAACGCACTCCTTCCCGAGCATCACAAGGAAGACATCGACCTTATCATGGAGGTAGGCGCTACGACGGTTCGTCTGGCTCACTATCAGCACGACCAATACTTCTATGACCTCTGTGATGAAAACGGGCTTGTTGTCTGGGCTGAAATCCCATACATTTCAAAGCATATGCCCACAGGACGTGAGAATACGATCTCACAGATGAAAGAGCTTGTAACACAGAATTATAACCATCCTTCAATCGTTGTCTGGGGTCTTTCGAACGAAATATCAATAGCCGGTTCAAATGACGATCTGCTTGAAAATCACAGAATTCTCAACGACCTTGTTCACGAAATGGATAAGACACGTCTTACAACTATCGCGGCAGTTTCAATGTGCAAGATGGATGACCCGTATATTCAGATCCCCGACGTTGTTTCTTACAACCATTATTTCGGCTGGTACGGCGGCGACACGAGCATGAACGGACCTTGGTTTGATAAATTCCATGCGATGCACCCGACCATTCCGATCGGTTGCTCCGAATACGGCTGTGAGGCGCTCAATTGGCACAACTCAAATCCCCGTCAAGGCGACTACTCCGAGGAATATCAGGCATACTATCACGAAGAGCTTATAAAGCAGCTCTTTACACGCAAATATTTGTGGGCAACACACGTCTGGAATATGTTTGACTTCGGCGCCGATGCGAGAAGCGAGGGCGGTGAGAACGGTCAGAACCACAAGGGTCTTGTGACGATGGACCGCAAGTACAAGAAGGACGCTTTCTATGCATACAAGGCATGGCTGCGCTCTCCCGAGGACGAGCCTTTCGTGCATATTTGCGGCAAGAGATATGTTGACCGTGTTGAGGATGTTACGAAAGTAACCGTATATTCTAACCTTCCCGAGGTTGAATTGTTCGTAAACGGCGAGAGCATCGGAACAAAATCCGCTCCCGACCACTTCTTCTACTTTGACGTGAAGAACGAGGGCGAGACGGCTATCGTCGCAAAGGCGGGAGACTGCACCGACGAGAGCAATATCCGCAAGGTTGACACCATGAACGAGGCTTATCTTCTCAAAGATGTCGGAGCGGTGCTCAATTGGTTTGACGTTGTTGAAAGAGAGGGATATTTCTCAATCAATGACAGGATATCCGATATTATGGCTTCTCCGCTCGGAAAGCTCTGGTTTGCAAGGTTTGGTCTTAAGATGAAGAAGGCGATGGGCGGCGGAAAAGGCGGCAAAACAAAAGCGGCAGGCTTTGATATAGACATGAAGGACATGATGGGCATGATAGGCGGATTCTCGGTGCTCAGAATGGCAAGCATGGCAGGCATGATGGGAATTTCATTTACAAAGGAAGAGTTACTTGAATTCAACCGACAGCTGTGCAAAATAAAGAAACCGAAGGCAAAGACCGAGGAAGAGAAGCAAAAGGACGCAAAGACAAAGAAGGCTATTGCAATCGGCGCGGCGGCTACCGCAGCGGTTGCAGCTACGGCAATTGTTGTCGGAAAACTTGTTTCCAAAAATAAAAAAAGATAAAAATATCACATTCACCACAGGGGGCGTTTTGCCCCCTTTTTTTCTGCCTTCGGCGACCAAAACCTTTTTTGGAAAAAAGGTTTTGGATTCCAAAAAACTTCAATTAGGTTTATGTCTGCGGTTTATTTGTTCAAGATTCTTGCCTTTTTATTGGAAACGGAGCAGAGATTAAGTTTTTTCATCATCGTAAATGTCAAAATAAACATAAAATCGGCTTATACCGTATAACCGAGTGTTAACTTTTTGTAAATTCGTTCAAAATTCTTATAACATAAGGCATATTTTCGTGTATAAAACTTGAATTTCTAAGAGAAATATGATATAATAAGCGTATATTATTATAATTAATATTATTGATTTAAATATACTGACAAATTTTAAAGAAAGGACCCCAAAAATGGATTACCTGAACGAGATAAATGAGATATGGTCGATGGTAAAAGGGCAGATAAAACAGAAAATCGGCACG
The DNA here is from genome assembly GCA_051867975.1 of Eubacteriales bacterium. GTDB lineage: Bacteria > Bacillota > Clostridia > Oscillospirales > CAG-272 > SVTX01. The sequence continues at coordinate 9,430 of JBJDZM010000120.1, forward strand.
ACGGCAATGGAGCTTTGGTTCGGAGATGCCGAGATAATCTCTTTTTCGGATGACAATGTTCTGACTATGTGCGCCGGAAGCGATTTCAAGAAAAAAATTATCATGGATAAATATTCTGCCGACATTGAGGTTCTTTTTAAGGAATTTTTGGGATTTGATATAAAACTTCAAGTCGAGTCAAAAAACGCTCAGGCAAATGTAGAGGAAATCAAAAAGCAAATAATGCAAAGCAAGCCCGAGGAAGACGAGGATGACTCCGAAAAGGATTTGAATTTAGGCTCGACCATGCCGACTGTCAATTTCGAATACACATTTGACAACTTCATCGTCGGAAGCTCGAATAAATTTGCTCACGCAGCGTGTGTTGCAGTTGCGGACAGACCTGCACAGGATTACAATCCGCTTTTCATTTACGGACCAAGCGGACTCGGCAAAACTCATCTGCTTTACGCCGTAACAAACGAGATAAAGAAGAAGAATCCTTACGCGAACATCATCTACATTAAGGGCGAGGATTTCACAAACCAGATGATTGAGAGCCTTTCAAAAAAATCAATGGCGAAATTCAGAGACAAGTACCGCACATGCGACGTGCTTTTGGTTGACGATATTCAGTTCATCGCCGGAAAGACCTCGACACAAGAGGAATTCTTCCACACCTTCAATGCGCTTTATGAGGACGGAAAACAGATAATACTCGTTTCCGACCGTCCGCCCCGCGATATTGAAACTCTCGAAGACAGAATAAAGACGAGATTCGAGTGGGGACTTATTGCGGACATACAGCCGCCGGACCTTGAACTTAGAATAGCGATATTCAAGAATAAGATATCCCAAGCCGGACTTAACGTTTCAGACGAGATAATCACGTATCTCGCCGAGAATCTGCGTTCAAATATAAGACAGATCGAAGGTGCGGTCAAAAAGCTGGTTGCGCTAAAGTATCTCTCGGGCAACGAAATAACCATGGACGTCGTAAAGGATTGTATGTCAGAGCTTCTCGGCGACGCTGAGCCTATCGGTGTTACAGTCGATAAAGTCTTCGTGGCTGTCGAGAAAAAATACGGAGTATCGAAGGCAGAGCTTGTCGGTAAATCGAGAGTCAAAGAGGTCGCGCAGGCAAGACATGTTACGATACATCTAATAAGGACGCTTACAGAGATGTCTCTGCCCGCGATTGGAAAGCTGTTTAATAGGGACCATACGACGGTGCTTTCTTCTCTTGATACGATAGATAAAAAAATGGCTTCGTCAAATCTTTTTGAAGCTGAAATCAATAACCTGATAAAAGAGATTAAAGAGTAATATCAAAAAACATAAGATTTAATGGCTTTCCAACATATTTTTAAATTAAATTTCGTTATACTCACAAAAGAAAACACAGACTTTTCAACATTTCAACAGGCACGGAAGATCTGTTGAAAAACCGCAAAAATTCCACATGAGAAGATCTTGTGCGAAAAAATTTTTTTAGCACAAAAAACCACTTATTTTTCCACATTTTTGCTTGGATTTGTTAACAATGTCGTGCTGAAAAATTTTCCTTATACCAAAACAGGAAATCCTTGTTTTACACAATTCGGCGGACACTGATACTGATACTTTTTCTATCATACTCTCATTCACTCACTCTATCGCGCGAGCGAAGTAAATCTCACAAGACGCCGACACGGCGCTCGGAAAGGCAAATTTATGAAGATCGTATTCAACAGACAAGAAGTCAGCAACAAAATAGCTCCCATTATGAGCGTCGTATCGGGAAAAAGCACCCTTACCGCGGTCGAGGGAATACTCATTGAAGCAAATTCTCAAGACAGCTGCACGTTCACCGCTTTCGACCTTGAAAAGGGAATAAAAATAACGGTTGATGCCGAGGTACTTGAACAAGGCTCGTACATAATCAACGCGCAGAAATTCAATCAGACATTGAAGGTTATGGACGGAGAAGAGATAACTCTCACGGTCGATTCCAAAATGACCGCGACATTTGAGTGCGGAAAATCCTCTCACAAGACAGGTGCGCTCAAGGCAGAGGAATTTCCCGAGATTCCCGACCTCAAAACAGAGAAGGGCTTTATTGTCAAAGAATGTGCGCTTAAGAAGATGTTTACAAAGGTTTCGTACGCGATGGGTGTCAATGAGCCTCGTCCCGTCCTCAACGGTTGCTTCGTTAAAACCGAAGAGGGGATGATAAACGTAGTTGCGTGCGACGGATTTAAGCTCGCGGTCTGCTCCTACGGCGCCGAGCTTAAGCGTCTCGAAGGCTCGGAACGCGGAGTTGAGTATTCATTTATTATCCCCGTAAAGAGCGTAAACGAGCTTTCAAAGCTCCTTTCCGACGGCGAGGATGAAGAGGTCACCGTTTATATGAGCCACAGAAACATGGTTGTCAAGTTTGCCGACCTCACCTTCTTTACTCGCCTTATAAACGGAGAATACGTTGATTACAACAGAATTATCATAAGGAACCACAAAATCGAGGTCAAGGCGCAGAAGCAGGAGATAATTGCCGCCCTTGAAAAAGCCGCTCTTATTACCGAGGAGAGAATTGCGGGCAGCGTTCGTTCACACGTTCGTGTCGAGGTTGTCGGTGATACGATGAAGGTCTCCGCAGTCTCTGCCGCAGGCAGTATCTACGATGAATTCAATATTGATCACACAGGCGACGACCTCTCAATCGCCTTCAACAACAGATACCTCATCGACAGCATAAGAGCTTGCCGCAGCCAAACAATTAAAATCTCAATGTCATCCCCCCTCATGAGTATCAATATCGAGCCTTGCGACGACGAGGAAGGCTCTGAGCTGTTTATGCTTTTGCCGGTAAGGACGAGGGAATAAAGAGTTAGATTGTGCTGAGAGTTGGGAACGCGGGGGAAGACGCGGTCGCTTTTTGGAAAAAAGCTCCGCAAAAACTTTCAATATATTTGGGTCCTTATCGCGGTGGCGTAGGATTTTCCCTTCGGGAAAATCCCTGTCTATCGGTTCTGTATTGCTAACGTGTTAATCCCAACGAATATAGTTAAACCAAATTTAAAGCACATCTGAATGTACACTTCACGGTTTGATTTTTATTACCGTAGAAAGTTCAATAAAACCAAATGAAAGTTTTTGGGATTCTTAAACCCTTTTTTTCAAAAAGGGTTTAAGCCGTCGGAGACAGAATGTACTGCAAGAGAATTAAAGTTGAGAATTTCAGAAATATAGCTTTTGCAGACGTTGAGTTTTGCAAGGGCGTGAATGTATTGCTCGGCGAGAATGCGCAGGGCAAGACGAACTTGCTTGAATCGATATATATGACCTCGCTCGGCAAGAGCTTCAGGCAGGGAAATGACAGGGATGTCATTAAATTCGGCAAAGAATACGCGAGGGCGGAGAACACGTATTTTGACGGAATAAGAGACGCGCGGGTATCGGTGAAAGTGTTTGCCGACAGGCGGCTTAGGCAGATTGAGCAAAACGGAGTCAAGGTCAAGAAGACGTCAGACATGGTGGGCGGATTCAAGGTTGTTCTGTTCTGTCCGGAGCATTTGTCTATTGTTAAAGAGGGACCTTCAATAAGGCGCAATTTTCTTGACGTTGCGCTCTCGCAGATAAGACCGCTTTACATGAGGGCGTTACAGAGATATAATCTGATTTTAAAGCAGAGAAATGCGCTTATAAAGAGCGCGGAAGAAGACAGGGCGGCGTTTGACTCTACGATTGACCTGTTTTCCGACCAGCTGGCGCGTGAGGCGGCTATAATCACGGGATACAGAGTCAGATATATAGAGAATTTAAAGAAATATGTTTCGGAGTGCTTTTCGGACATGACGCGAGACCGAGAGGTGCCGAGACTTGAATATATTTCGTCATCAAAGCTGTCTGACGCTGATTGCTTTGATGAAAAGAAATGCTACGAAGCATATTACGAGCTTTATTCAAGCCGTCACGAGCGTGAAATTTCCGCAGAATCGACTCTTTGGGGAATTCATAAGGATGACCTTGAAATCTATCTTGACGGCAACAGAGCGCGAATTTTCGCCTCGCAGGGGCAACAGCGTTCGCTGTCCTTGGCACTGAAGCTTTCCGAGGGTGAGATAATACGCGAGGATTCTGGCGGAGATTACCCGATATTCCTTTTTGACGACGTACTGAGCGAGCTTGATGCCGGAAGGCGGTCATACCTTCTGTCCAATCTTGACTCAAAACAGGTCATAATGACGTCGTGCGAAAAAAAAGACATAGCGGCAGAGAAGATTATCGAAGTTAAAGACGGCTATTTTGCCGAGATTGAGGAATAAGATGTATTTACACGCAGGAAACAACAAAATCATCAGAGAACGCGATATTATCGGTATATTCGACATGGATAACTCGACGGTATCGCACATAACAAGGAAGTATCTTGCCGAGGCGGAAAAGGACGGAAGGGTCATAAGCGCAAAGGACGAGATACCGAAATCCTTTATTTTGTATAAGCAAAACGGAAAATATATGGTCTGCTTTTCGCAGATCTCAACCTCTTCCCTTATGGGAAGGACCGAAACGGTATAAACCAAACTTTTTATATTGAGGAAGTAAAAATGTCAGAAGAAATCAAAAACACGGCAGTGGAAGAAGTCCATTACGGCGAAAACGAGATTCAGGTTCTTGAAGGTCTTGAGGCGGTAAGAAAACGTCCCGGTATGTATATCGGTACAACGTCTATCCGCGGACTTCACCATCTTGTATACGAGATTGTCGACAACTCGATAGACGAGGCGCTTGCGGGCTATTGCGACAAGATAACCGTAACGATAAATTACGATAACAGTATAACCGTAGAGGACAACGGACGCGGAATCCCCGCAGGTATTCACCCGAAGGAGGGTATTCCTACTCCCGAGGTCGTTTATACGATACTTCACGCCGGCGGAAAATTCGGCGGCGGCGGATACAAGATAGCCGGAGGCTTGCACGGTGTCGGTGCGTCTGTCGTAAACGCACTTTCGCTTTGGGTAGAGCTTGACGACTGCTACGAGGGCAAGAGATATACCGAGAGATTTGAGCGCGGACATGTAGCAAGAAAATTCGTCTGTGAAGGAGATTCTCCCGAAAGACCTCACGGTGTCCGTGTGACATTCAAGCCCGACCCCGAAATTTTCGAGGAGACGGTGTTTGATTACGATACGCTTCTCAACCGTATGCGCGAGCAGTCCTTCCTCAATGCGGGTATCAGAATAGTGCTTATCGACGACAGAGGAAACGAGCCTCTGGTCAACGAACTTTGCTATGAGGGCGGTATCAAGTCGTTCGTAAGCTATCTTACCGAGACGAGAAACAATGACCCCGTGCATGACGACGTAATATATATGCGCGCGGAGAAGGATTCAAGTATAGCCGAGATCGCGCTTCAATATAATGACGGTTATTACGAGAACGTGATGACCTTTGCAAACAACATGAATACCATTGAGGGCGGTACTCACGAGACGGGCTTTAAGTCGGGACTTACGCGTGTCATCAACGATTATGCGAGAAAGGTCGGAATACTTAAGGACAGCGAGAAAAACCTTTCGGGTGAGGATGTCCGTGAGGGACTTTGCGCTATTGTATCGGTCAAGCTTGAAAACGCGCAGTTTGAGAGCCAGACAAAAGCGAAGCTCGGTAACTCGGAAATAAGAACGCTGGTTGAAAATACGGTCAACGCGAAGCTGTCCGAGTATTTTGAGGAAAATCCGCAGACCGCAAGAGCCATTCTCGATAAGGCACTTGCCGCATCGCGCGCGAGAGAAGCCGCAAGAAAGGCAAGAGAGGCAACGAGACGCAAGGGACTCTTTGAGGGCAGCTCGCTCCCGGGAAAGCTGCGTGACTGCAACGAGAGAAACGCGGAGCTTACCGAGCTTTACCTTGTCGAGGGAGATTCCGCGGGAGGCTCGGCAACTCAGGGAAGAAACTCCAAATTCCAAGCTATTTTGCCCTTGCGCGGTAAGGTGCTTAACGTCGAAAAAACAAGAGCTGACAAGGTTTACGGCAACCAATCGCTGATTCCTATAATTCAGGCGCTCGGGTGCGGTATCGGAGACGAGTTCGATATGGCGAAGCTCCGTTACGGCAAGATAATCATTATGGCGGATGCCGATGTTGACGGTTCGCACATCAGAATTTTGCTCCTTACCTTCTTCTTCCGTCATATGAGAAAGCTCATCGAGGAAGGACACGTATATCTGGCGCAGCCTCCGCTTTACAAGGTCTACAAAAAGGGCGCAAAGCAGGGCAACGAAAAATATGCCTTCTCAGACGCAGAAAGAGACAAATTTATCGCGGAGCTTGCAGGCGAGAGCGGAAATACCAACAATATCGAAGCCGACAGATACAAGGGTCTTGGTGAGATGGACCCCGACCAGCTCTGGGAGACTACGATGGACCCCGCGACGAGAACGATTCTGAAGGTAACTATTGAAGACGCCATCGCGTGCGACGAGATGTTCTCACTTCTCATGGGCGACAAGGTCGAGCCGAGAAGAATATTCATCGAGCAGAACGCTAACTTGGCGGAGAATCTTGACATTTGATTTATGCCTGTTGAAAAGTCGCGTTTGAGTCTGTTGATATTTATAAATTATTCAAATTCGTGCATTATTTTCCACATGGCAGCATTGCGATGATATTCGGTTTCGCACCTCGGAAAATTTGGTTTTCCAAATTGTTTTCAACCTTCTTTTCAACAATGCAAAAAGTTTTCCACAGGCTGTGGAAAGGTATGTTGAAAACATTGAGGAAAAAGTGGAAAAATGTCGAAAAAGGGTAGGAACAGGTGAAAATTTTTAAAAATAAATTTTTTATGATCATCCTGTCGATTGCGGTATTTTTGACGATACTGACAGCCACTCTGTCGATTATGGGACAGACCGACCCAATAAAGAACGCATTGAACACGGTAGCGACTCCGTTTCGGTTTATCGGAAATAAAGTAAGCGAGTCAGTTGACGGTTTTAAGAGTTATTTTAAAGCGATTGAGGATTACAAGGCTGAAAACGAGAGCCTTCGTGCCGAGATCGAGTCACTCCAAGGAGCGGTTGCCGACAGAGATGCTGCAATCGAGGAAAACGAGCGTCTTCGCGATTATCTTGAAATGAAACAGAAATATTCTTCATTTAAGCTCACCGAGGCATTGATAATCGGACGGGAGGGTGAGGGACATTTCACCTTTTTCACACTGAACAAGGGAAAGAATGACGGAATCGATATAGGAATGGCGGTCATGGTCAGCGAAGGGCTTGTCGGTTCGGTCTGCGATGCGGGAGACAATTGGTCGAGAGTGAGGGTACTCAACGAGGCTTCATCCTCGGCAGGCGCGTATGTGCATCGAAGCGGAGAGGTCGGAGTCCTGTGCGGTGATATCGCATTTAAGGACACGGGTTATTGCTCGCTGAAATATCTCTCCGAAGATGCGGATGTGGTAGAAGGCGATCTTATCTATACAAGCGGAGAGGGAAGCGTTTACCCCGGCGGAATATATATAGGCAGAGTGCTTTCGGTCGAGTCGGACGGTTTTTCGAGGACAAAGAGTGCTGTCGTCGAATGTGCGGTAGAATTTGACTCACTGAAATACGTTGTTGTGATAACATCGCATGAGAACGGAGATTAACATGGCGGATATCGAAAGAAAAAAGAGCGAGATATCGGCAGTCTCTCACGTGCTTTACAGTGTATTTTTCACGGTATTGCTGATTTTTACGGCGATACTTCAATGCTCCGATATCACGTTTTTCGGGATCGTGCCTGACCTTTCGTTTGCGGCAGTGTGCGCCGTAGGATTTATTGCAGGCGAGAGATACGGCGGTATATTTGGGCTTGTGGGCGGTGTGCTTATATGGGCACTCGGCTCAAGCGGAATATCACTCTCCCCGATACTCTTCACATTTTGCGGATATCTCTGCGGTGCGTTGCCGCGCGTGATCCTCCGTAGAAATTTTCTCTCATATCTCGTTTTTACGCCGATCATGGGAGCGATACATATATTTTTTACACTGATATACTATATAATGCTCTCCGAGAGCTATGATATATGGAGTGTTTTCGGTAAAAGAATCATTCCCGAATTCTTCTCATGTATCATTTTCATGACGGTCGCATACGGTGCGGTCAAAATTATTTACATGCTTTTCAAAGGAAAGAAGAAGGACGCAAGGCTTTTAAAATAAGAGTTTGAGTCCATACAAAGAAAGAGGAAATATCAATGAGCAATCAGCAGCATGACAACGATGTATATTTGTTTGAAAATCAGAAGATCGTTGACATTAACATGGAAAAAGAGGTAAAGAAATCCTTTATCGAGTATTCCATGTCTGTCATTATGTCGAGAGCGCTTCCCGACGTAAGAGACGGTATGAAGCCCGGTCAGCGCCGAGTCATATACGCTATGTACGAGGACCATCTGACGCACGATAAGCCGTTCTACAAGTCGGCTACCACCGTCGGTAACGTATTGGGACGCTATCATCCTCACGGCGACAGCTCTGTTTACGGTACAATGGTGCGTCTGGCACAGCCCTTCAGTCTTCGTTATCCTCTTGTAGAGGGACACGGAAACTTCGGTTCGGTCGACGGAGACCCGCCGGCTGCTTACCGTTATACAGAAGCAAGACTTGCGCGCATATCAGAGGAGATGACGCGTGACCTTGAAAAAGAGGTAGTTGAGTATCAGCCCAACTTTGACAACCGCCGCCGTGAGCCTACCGTGCTGCCGTCCCGTTTCCCGAACCTGCTTGTAAACGGCTCGGTCGGTATCGCCGTCGGTATGGCGACAAACGTTCCGCCTCACAACCTCGGTGAGGTCATTGATGGAACGATATACCGCATGGAAAACCCCGAGTGTTCGATTGCGGACCTCATGCAGTTTATAAAAGGTCCCGATTTCCCGACGTACGGAACGATACACGGAACGAGCGGGATCATCGACGCTTACACGACCGGTAAAGGCAGAATAGTCGTTCGCGCAAAGGCTGAGGTAAACGAGGACAAGAGACAGATAATCGTCACCGAAATTCCTTACATGGTAAACAAATCCATGCTCTGCGAGTCTATTGCCAACCTTGTAAAGGACAAGAGAATTGACGGTATTTCCGACATGCGCGACGAGTCGGGCAAGGACGGAATGAGAATTGTTATCGAATTCAAGCGCGACGCGAACGGTCAGGTAATCCTCAACCAGCTCTATAAATATACCCAGATGCAGGACACCTGCTCGGCAAACTTCTTGGCTATCGTCGGTCAGGAGCCGAAGGTATTGAATCTCGCGCAGATACTTGACTATTACATCGCTCATCAGCAGTCTGTCATTCGCCGACGTACCGAATTCGACCTTGAAAAGGCGAAGGCGAGAGCGCATATTTTCGAGGGCTACAAGATAGCGCTTGACAATATCGACGAGATAGTTGAGATAATGAAGACGAGTGAGTCGATTCCGGCATCAAAGGCAACGCTTATGGAGCGCTTCGGGCTTACCGACATTCAGGCTCAGGCTATTGTTGAGATGACACTCGGAAGACTTACCGGCATGGAGAGAAGCAAGATAGAGGACGAGCTTGAGCGACTCCACGCACTCATCGCAGAGCTTGAAGGAATACTCGCGGATGAGAGCAAGATAAACGAGATAATCAAGACTGAAATGCTTGAAATAAAGAAGAAATACGCGGACGAACGCCGTACGAATATCGAGCAGGCTATTGACGACATAGATCTTGAGGATATGATTGAAAAGCACAATTGTATCATCACGATGACACGCGCAGGATATATCAAGCGTCTGCCTTCCGATACCTATTCCGCACAGCACAGAGGCGGCAAGGGAATTACCGGCATGACCGCACGTGACGAGGACTTTATCGAGAGAGTCGATGCGGTATTCAGCCACTCGACCATGATGTTCTTTACAAACAAAGGACGTGTTCAGGCGCTTCGCGCGTTCCAGATTCCCGAGGCTTCAAGAACCGCAAAGGGAACGAACATCGTAAACCTGCTTGAGCTTGAAAAGGACGAGAAGGTCACGGCGGTCATCTCCGTAAATGAATTTAATGACTATGAATATCTCACCATGGTAACGCGTCAGGGTGTTATCAAGAAGACTCTGCTCTCAGAATATGAGTACCAGAGAAAGGGCGGAAAGATCGCCATAAATCTTGACGAAGGCGACGAATTGCTATTTGTCACGAAGACCGACGGAAAAAGACAGCTTATCATCGCGACGAGAAACGGCAGCGCGGTTAAGTTCGACGAGGGCGAGGTCAGAAGTATGGGACGTGTCAGCCGCGGCGTGCGCGGAATACGTCTTAAAGAGGACGATTACGTTATCGGCGTAGTTGCGGTCGAGGAAGGCAAGAAGCTTTTGACCATAACCGAAAACGGATACGGTAAGAGAACCGAATTTGACGACTTCAGACTCATGAAGAACCGCGGAGGCGGAGGTGTTACCTGCCATAATCTCACCGAAAAGACAGGACTTTTAGCCGGAATAATTGCCGTCGGAGATGATGACGACGTTATGATGATAACCGACAGCGGAATTATCATAAGAACTCCGGCGGACGGAATTTCGACCTATTCAAGAACCGCGTCGGGTGTTATTGTCATGAGACTTGAGGACGGACAGAAGCTTGTAAATGTAACGAATGTTGCAAAGGAAGATGAGACCGAGGACGAAGACTTCACCGAGACAGAGACCTCGGAGAATTCCGCATCCGAATCGGTTGATGTTGCAGAAACCGAAGAATAATCGAAAAAGGAGAGCGACCGAGCATGAAAAAAAGCATTATTTCCATAGTTTTAGTTTTAATCATTGTTGTTTTGGCAATGTCATCATGCTCGGGCAGCGCTCCGAAGATCGATGAGGTCAGGGACAGAATAGTCTACCTTATCGAAGGCTCTAAGGAGATAAATATTCTTTTCTTCGGTTCGGGACTCCCGACTTACAAAAGAGACGGACTCATTGAAACCGAGCTTGGTGTCTATTACGACGACGAATATACCGCATATAACAAGGTCATGGAAAATTCGCGTTTTAAAAGCATTGACGACATGAAAAAAGCCGCGGAACGTGTGTATTCGGAGAATTATCTCGATGCAATATATGAAACGGCTTTTGAAGGATATATGACGGGAAGCTCCTCGGCTTATATGCGTTTTTATGAAACCTCGGATTGGATGTATCAAAGCATCAGCGCAACCGACTTCGACCTCTCGGAAAGGATATATGACTATTCAAGCATGGAGATAGTAAAGCCCTCAAACGGAGAATATTTGAACATTACGATAGATACGTATACGTTGCGCGACAAAAAGGTCAAGACAATCACACTGTCGTTTATCTATGAGCGGGGAAATTGGTATCTCGATTCTCCTACCTATTGAAAGCTAACCGCTTTTTGTTTAATGTTTATTGGGCATATCCGAAAGTTCCGAGAATGTTTGGTAACAAGCATTTTCTTCGGTTCTTCGGATATGCTCTTTTTTTCGGCTGTTTCAATAACTGTTTTTTCAGAATCGCAGGAAAAAATGGCATAAAACCAACATGATTTTTCCGTAAATTCTATTTGACCGCAAGATAAGACCATGATTTTTCTCTAAATCGCTTGATTTAATCCTTCATGTGTGATAAAATATAAAATAGGATAGTGTTTACCTATTGAAAGGAATTGAAAAAATGTTTGTTGACCTTTTGGGAAAAACGAGAATAAAGCTGAGTCTTCACGCTACACCCGGCAGGGGAATGTCGGCAGACGATATTTCCGCTGAATATCTTGAGCACGGATACGATGCTGTTGCGCTCACCGAGAATTGGAAGTATACCCCGGACTGCGAAATAGACGGAATAAAGATAATTTCGGGCTGTGAATACAGTGTCGGGGGACTTGGTGAGGGCGAGGAGGCGTATCACATTCTCGGAATCGGCATGACAAGTGACCCCGAGGTACCTTTAGCGTGGCAAAATATGAAGAAGACGGCTCGGGCTAAGGCGTGCGAGATAATTAAAATGATTCAGAAGCGTAACGGATTTGCAGTGGTTGCATATCCCGCGCACAACGCAAACGGTGCCGACAGACTTTTGGACCTCGGTAACTTTGATGCGCTTGAAATTTTCAATTCCGAGACAAAATACGGGGTTATGTGTGACGGCTACGCAGGCAAGACTGCTGACAGGCTGTCGGGATTCGGCTTGTCGCCTGTGCTTATAGCATCAAACGGACTTAATTGCTATGAGGACGAGGCATATATCTGCTCGCTTATGGTCGAGGCGACCGACATGGACACCGACCACATACTTCGCGCGCTCCGTCAGGGCAGATTTTATTCTACCGAGGGACCCGAGATACATATTGAGAGAGTCGGCGCGGATAAGGTCCGGGTTATCTGCTCGCCTGCCGAGAAGATTGAGTTTTTCTCGGACATGGGGCAGACTTCGGGCAGAATCATTGACGGTGAAAATCTGATTGAAGCGAGCTATGTTATAAAAGAAGGCGAAAGATTTGTCAGAGCCGAGGTCACGGACAAAAACGGTCTTCGCGCGTGGACAAATACGGTAAGATTTGATGATATTTACAGATAAGCGGTGAAAAATATGGAAAAATTCAGAGAAGAACATGATTCAATGGGCACTGTTTTGGTGCCATCCGACAAATACTACGGCGCACAGACACAGAGAAGCCTTGATAACTTCAAGATCGGCGAAGAGAAGATGCCGAAAGAGCTGATACGCGCGTTCGGAATACTCAAAGCGGCGGCGGCAAAAGCAAATTTTGAGCTTCGCCCCGAGAAAATGACCGAGAAAAAATTTGAGGCAGTAATAAAGGCTTGCCTTGAAGTTTGCTCGGGTGAGCTTGACGGAAACTTCCCTTTGGCTGTATGGCAGACGGGAAGCGGAACGCAGACTAACATGAACGTCAACGAGGTCATTGCAAACAGAGCAAACGAGATTTGCGGAGAGAAAATAATACATCCGAATGATGACGTCAATATGTCGCAATCGTCAAACGATACCTTTCCGACCGCGATGCACATTTCGGCACGGCTTGAGATAAAAGAAAAACTGCTCCCCGCAATCGATTCGCTTATTAAGAGCTTTGAGGTTCTTGAAGAGCAGAACGAGGGGATAATAAAGACAGGAAGAACGCATCTTCAGGATGCAACACCGATAAAATTCTCGCAGGAGATAAGCGGATGGCGCGGCATGCTTGAATCGGCAAGAGAGCAGATAGTCTCCTCTGACGCTTTTCTCTCAAGGCTCGCGCTCGGCGGAACTGCGGTAGGTACGGGAATAAACGCGCCGAAGGAATTCGGCAGCCTATCCGCAAAATATGTCTCGGAGCTTACGGGACTTGAATTTCAGAGCGAAGAAAACAAATTTCACGCGCTGACGAGCAAGGACGCGCTTGTTTTTGCGCACGGAGCGCTCAAAGCACTTGCGGCAAATCTTTTGAAGATAGCAAACGACGTGCGCTGGCTTTCGTCCGGTCCGAGATGCGGAATAGGCGAGATATCGATACCCGAAAATGAGCCGGGGTCGTCGATAATGCCCGGAAAGGTCAATCCTACTCAGTGCGAGGCGGTCACTATGGTTGCGGTTCAGGTGATGGGCAACGATGCGACGGTAGGCTTTGCCGCATCACAGGGCAATTTCGAGCTTAATGTCTTCATGCCCGTGATAATGTATAATTTTTTGCAATCCGTGAGACTCTTGTCCGACGTTATGAATTCTTTTAATAACAATTGTGTCGTCGGAATACGTGCGAATTACGAAAAAATGAGAGAAAATCTCAATAACTCACTCATGCTTGTGACCGCGTTGAATCCACACATCGGATATGAAAATGCGGCAAAGGTGGCAAAGAAGGCGCACAATGAGGGAATTACGCTCAAGGAAGCGTGCGTAAGGCTCGGATTTCTGAGCGGCGAGGAATATGACAGGATAGTCATACCCGAAAAAATGGTTTAAACAAGGTGGGAGGAGACCTGAAAATGTCAATTGCGGAAGAATCACTTAAAAAACACTATGAATGGAACGGAAAAATCGAGGTCGTAACGCGCTGTGAGCTTGAAAACCGAGCCGACCTGTCGCTCGCGTACACTCCCGGCGTTGCGCAGCCCTGCCTTGAAATACAAAAGGATATAAATAAATCGTACGAGCTGACAAGACGCTCAAACCTTGTTGCGGTGGTAACCGACGGCACGGCGGTCTTGGGACTTGGCGATATCGGTCCCGAAGCGGGAATGCCCGTAATGGAGGGAAAATGCGCGCTTTTTAAGGCGTTTGCGGACGTTGACGCATTTCCTCTCTGCATAAAAAGCAAGGACGTCGACGAGATAGTCAGGACGGTCTATCTTCTCTCAGGTTCCTTTGGCGGGATAAATCTTGAGGATATCTCGGCACCGAGATGCTTTGAAATTGAACGCAGACTCAAAGAGATCTGCGATATTCCGGTATTCCACGATGACCAGCACGGAACAGCCATCGTTGTCGGCGCGGCACTTATCAACGCTCTGAAGGTAGTTAAAAAGGATATAGGCGAGGTCAAGGTCGTCATAAACGGCGCAGGCGCGGCGGGAATTTCTATCGGAAAGCACCTTTTGAATCTCGGTGTAAAAAACCTTACCATGGTTGATCGCTTCGGCGCGATATACGAGGGCAAGAAAGAAAACAACGCGGCGCAAGAGGAGATTGCAAAGATTACAAATCTTTACAAGAATAAAGGAAATCTCAAGGATGTGCTTTGCGGTGCTGACGTGTTCATAGGAGTCTCCGCACCGAATATTGTATCGGCTGAGATGGTTTCAAGCATGGCGCACGATTCAATAGTTTTCCCAATGGCAAATCCGACACCCGAGATAAGCCCCGACGAAGCAAAACGCGGAGGCGCGAGAATCGTCGGAACGGGACGTTCGGATTACCCAAACCAGATAAACAACGTGCTTGCGTTCCCGGGAATTTTCCGAGGTGCGCTTGATTGCCGCGCGAGTCAGATAAACGAGGAGATGAAGGTCGCAACGTCGAGGGCGCTGGCATCTCTTATACCCGACGGGGAGCTGAACGAAGAAAATATCATTCCGTCTGCACTCAACAAGGATGTAGCACCCGTGGTAGCAAAAGCGGTCATCGAGGCGGCAAAGGCAACCGGAGTTGCGAGAAAAGAGATTTAAATAAACAGATAATTTAAAAATAAATGTATTATTTAAAAACAAGGTAGATTCAGATAAAAATGTCTATCACAGATAGCGAATTACATTATAAAAAAATGACCGAAACACCGGTCTGGAAGCTTATTTTGACTCTCGGGCTTCCTACGACCGTCAGCATGCTGGTCACGAATATATACAATATGGCAGACACGTATTTTGTCAGCACGCTCGGAAACAGTGCCGGCGGAGCGACGAGTATCGTGTTCAGCGTTATGGCAATTCTTCAGGCGTTCGGATTTATGTTCGGTCACGGCGCGGGAAGCCATATCAGCCGTTTGCTCGGGGCGAAGAATGAGAAGAGGGCAGGAAATTTCGTATCGACCGCACTCCTGCTTGCGCTTTTGAGCGGTGGCATAATCATGGTATTCGGACTTATCTTTCTCGAGCCTCTCATGCTGTTTTTGGGCAGTACGTCTGACATTTTGCCGCACGCAAAGGACTATGCGAGGTTCATATTCATAGCCGCTCCGGCGATGACAACGTCCTGCGTTTTGAACAACGTGCTTCGTTATGAAGGCAAGGCAACATTTGCAATGGTCGGACTTACGTCGGGCGGAATACTCAATATTCTCTTCGATTACATAACCGTCATGAAGCTCGGAATGGGTACACAAGGTGCAGGGATAGCGACCGCGCTTTCGCAGTATATCGGAATGACGATACTTTTAGCACCCTTTATCACGGGAAAGACGCAGAGCAAGATAAGCTACAAGCGTGGATTTATCAGCGTCAGAATCGTCTGGGACATAATTACAACGGGACTGCCGAGCCTTATAAGACAAGGACTTTCGAGCGTGTCGGTCGGAGTTTTGAACATTCAGGCGAAGGCGTACGGCTCGGCGGCAATTGCGGCGATGGGATACGTTTCAAAAACGGTGCAGTTTGTTTTCTGCGTCGGACTCGGCATCGGACAGGGCTTTCAGCCCGTTTCCGCGTTCAATTACGGCGCGAAAAAATACAGCCGAGTCAAAAAGGGAAGTTATTTTACGATGGTTTTCGGATTTTTCCTGCTCGGAAGCCTTGCGGCGGTGTGCTACGCGCTTGCACCCTACATCATCGCGCTTTTCAATTCTGAGGGTACGCGGCTTGTAACCGATATCGGCGTAGAGGCACTCAGGATGAATTGCTACGTACTATGGACACTCCCGGCGACGGTGGTCGGAAACATGATGTTCCAAAGCATCGGAAAAAAGATTCCGGCGATAATCCTCTCGGCGCTTCAAAACGGAATAGTGTTCATTCCGCTTATATATTTGATGCCGTATTTATTCGACATTTACCTCGGCAACGGTCTTTTGGGACTTGAAATGGCTCAGCCGGCAGCATATTTTATCACGGCGGTGATAACTCTGCCTTGCATGGTGATATTCCTGTCACGACTGCCGGGAGACGGGGAAAAGGCGGAAAAATAAAGAATAAAGAATGAAGAATAAAAAGGTGCGTAGGCGCTGATAAAATTTAGGAAAGGGAGGGGGAAAACGTAGTGCTGAATTATCCCGAAAAGGTGATAAAAATTGCGGAAATCATGAAAAAGCACGGATACCGTGCATATGCGGTCGGCGGATGTGTGCGTGACAGTGTCATGGGCAGGGTGCCGTCCGATTGGGACATGACGACAGATGCCTCTCCCGAGAAAATGATTGAAATCTTCGATTTTGAGGGGATACGGACTATTCCGACGGGACTTAAGCACGGCACCGTGACGGTGCTTCTTGGCGGAGAGAGCTTTGAGCTGACGACCTTTCGCATTGACGGCAGTTACACCGATTCACGGCACCCCGACGGCGTGACCTTCACCCGAAATCTTGAAGACGACCTTGCACGACGCGATTTTACGGTCAATGCGATGGCGGCCGATCCGCTATGTCAAAGCGTGTGCGAAGAAAGAGAGATAATTGACGTCTATAATGGCATGGCGGATATAAAAAACAAAATAATCCGTGCGGTCGGAGAGCCTGAACGCAGATTTGCCGAGGACGCCTTAAGAATTTTGCGTGCTGTGAGATTTGCCGCAACACTCGGATTTGAGATAGAAGAAAGGACGATGTGCGCGGCAAAAAGGCTTAGAGATGGGCTAAATAAAGTCTCTATTGAGAGAAAAAAGGTCGAGCTTGAGAAAATGCTTGTCTCGGATGGAGCAGACCGCGGAGTGGAGCTGCTTTTCGAACTCGGACTTGAAAAATATATCCATAATGAGTTGAAAAAGCCGAAAATTTCGCTCATGACTCTGCCGAAACGCTTTGAGACGAGAATGGCGGCGATGTTTTTTGACAATGAGAATGTTCCCGACTTGTCGGGGCTGAAAATGTCGCGTGTTGAGTCCTCAAACATAAAAAAACTTTGCGATAAAAGCAAATTCTGCCCCGAAACGAGTGAAAAAAACGCGCGCAGAATGATTTATGAGTACGGTGAGTTAGCCCCCGATGCGGCAATGTTGCACGATTGTCCAATGCTTGCAGAAATAATAAAAAAAGAGTCTAAAAATAGCCCATGCATTTCAATCGCTCAATTGAATATAAGCGGAAGGGACCTTATAGAGTCGGGAATCGAGCCTAAAAAGATAGGGAGAATCATGGAAAAATTGCTTTTCATGGTAATTGAAGACCCAACCCTGAACACAAAAGAAAAATTGCTTGAATCAGCACTTAAATAAGGCATTTCAAGTAACCTGACTTTTCTTGAATATAAAATTTGTATCTTGATAAAGACTAAATATAGCCTATCAAAACAGAGAGGAAAATTATGTATAAAAACACACCTGTGCCTAAGAATACCGCGGCAAAAATATATGCGTTAGTTTCGCTTTTGGGCGGCGCATTTCTCTTTCTTTCAACGAACTTTTGGAATTATTCAATGCCTTGGCTGCCACAACTTATCGGCGTAGTATTACTGGTATTTGCCATATATATCGCCTCGGCGTACCTTTTGCGCAGATATACATTTTCGATAGAGGAGTCAAGCGGAGAAGGCGAGAGCGGCGAGGGCGAATTCACATTCCGCATAACGGAGCTGAGATACAACAGGCAAATGACGCTCTGCCTTGTCGATGTGGCTGACATAAAGCTCTGCCGCACCGTGACACCCCAAAACCGCAAAAAGGTCAAGGAAGAGGCTCAAAATAAAAAGAGATTCACATACGATACCGCCTTCGCCGCACCGAGGCAGCTTGAACTCCAAATGCATGTAGACGACGAAGAGATATCCATGATTATCACATATGACCCCGACCTCGTCGGCGTACTGAATAAACTCGGTGTCAAGGTGGAATAAAAACCGTATATAAATCAATTAAAACAAAACTCCCATACAGACAAGATCAATCCGTATGGGAGTAATTATTTACACTTCAAACCATAAAGCCCTCTATGACAATACTGTTACTCTGCGTGACAAAGCAAAATGAACAACGCATTTTTCCTGTTGGTTACAACCTACTTTGTATCTTTACCTTTTTTGAAGCAATCGTTCATTCTTTTTATTTTGCATTTCCAACTTAGATATTGAGCTATCCAAACAATGACAAAAATCACAACGAAAATGCCTACATATGAAAGAACGCCGGTGACGGAATGTTTCATCCAGTTTGTTATATAGGCAATCGGAAACATAATAATACACGCAATTAAAAAGTATATGCCGCTTTGTTTGGCAAGACTCCACGAATCCAGTTCCCAAATAACAGAAGCCATGGCAAAACCCGAACCCATTATACCGCAGAGAACAGTCTGCAAAATGACGGCATTCAGTTCATTACCCATCGAACCGATTAACTCCGGCGTAACAGGATAATATGAGCCATCTCCAACGCAAGCGGAAATAATCAAGGTAATCACAAAACCAATGGCTATTCCCACAGGAAATCCTACTAATCCGCGCGAAAGTATCTGCTTTTTCATCTTAACACCTCATATTCCTAATAATTGTTTGATTCTGGCGACATATCGCCTCGAAACATATGTTACCGTTCCGTTTGAAAGAGAAACACAAATGGTTCCGGTAAAACTCAGGTCAAAGCCTCTCACTTTTTTGAGATTGATGATTTCAGAATTGGATATTCGCACGAACGAATTGCTTGCAAGGCGTTGCTCCATTTCATACAGCCTTAGTCTGATAACATATTTTTGAAGTTCTGTTTCGGCATATACTTTCCCACTTGAAGCGTATATACGGAAAATTTGATCCGGCTCCAATACGGTCACTTTTTCATCTTGGAAACCCGCGATCATTTGTGTTTGTTCCCCGGCAAGCTTTTTCATTACTTCATTAACCTCATCTGTCACTTTGTTTGTCACAATGGTGATTTTCGGTTCAGTGCAGTGTTCATCGATTATAATCTCAATCTGCATTTGCTTACCTCCTTTCCACGGCTTTAGTATAAGAATATCGGGAAACAAAGTCAACTGTTTCCCGATAGATGGTTGTTATTTGACCATAGGTGGTATTTTATAAAAAAACAAAATGTTCTGCGTACTAAGTAAAGCAGCCATTGTACTCTATTGTTTTGCTGTTCTTCGTCAAATACCCGAATAGTGCTGTCAGCATTAACCTCGCCGTCTATAAGATCGGATACTTAGCACCCTTATTAAAGGTTTTTGGAGAGGGGTGCGGGGAGAACCCTTTTTTCAAAAAGGTTCTCCCCGCATTTCTCTGTAAAAGCTATTTATTATTCGTACAGCTTGCCCATTCTTACGAGGCGGTCGTACTTAGCCTTTGCGTTTGCTTCAGCCTTAGCGAAGAGCATTGCGGCTCTTTCGGGGTTAGACTGTGCAAGACGAGCGTAACGAGTCTCGTTCTTAATGAAGTCAACGTAGCTTGCAGTAGGCTCCTTGGAGTCGATTGTGAGCTTGTTGGATTCAAGAGTCGGGTTGTAGCGGAATGTCTGCCAATAACCTGCCTCAACTGCCTTCTTCATTTCGAGCTGGCAATTCTGCATACCGCCCTTAGCGATACCGTGCATCTCACAAGGAGCGTAACCGATAATAAGCGAAGGACCGTTGTAGGCTTCAGCCTCTGTGAGAGCCTTGAGGAGCTGGTTGGTATCGTATCCCATGGATACCTGTGCTACGTAAACGTAACCGTAGGACATAGCGATCTCGGCGAGGTTCTTCTTGCCGATTGCCTTACCTGCGGCCGCGAACTGAGCAACCTGACCGATGTTGGATGCCTTCGATGCCTGTCCGCCGGTGTTGGAGTAAACCTCTGTATCGAATACGAAGACGTTTACGTTCTCGCCCGATGCAAGTACGTGGTCAAGACCGCCGAATCCGATATCATAAGCCCAACCGTCACCACCGAAGATCCACATCGACTTCTTGTTGAGGTAGTTCTTCTCGGCGAGGATCTCTTTTGCAGCCTCGTTGCCGTCAGCCGCCCAGCCCTCGAGGAGCTCTACGAGAGCCTTCGTAGCCTTTTCGTTAGCCGCACCGTCGTCAATTGTATTGAGATACTCGTCAACAATTGCTTTGCACTTTTCGCAAGGAGTTTCAAGAGCCTTTACCTTTGCGATAAGCTTCTCGCGGATAGCCTTCTGACCGAGGTACATACCAAGACCATGCTCAGCGTTGTCCTCAAAGAGGGAGTTAGCCCATGCGGGACCGCGTCCGCTTTCCTTATTTACCGTGTAAGGAGTTGAAGGAGCGGAACCACCCCAGATGGAGGAGCATCCCGTTGCGTTGGAGATATACATTCTCTCACCGAAGAGCTGTGTTACGAGACGTGCATAAGATGTCTCGGCACAACCTGCGCAAGAGCCGGAGAATTCAAGCAGGGGCTGTTTGAACTGGCTGCCCTTAACAGTATTGTTGATGATCTCGGGCTTCTCGGATACCTTTGCGACTGCGTAGTCAAATGTAGCCTGCTGGTCAGCCTGAGTTTCCTGAGGAACCATTCTGAGTGCGTACTTGGAAGCGTCTGCCTTCTCACCTGCCGCAGCTGCCTTCTTGTCAACGTTCTGGTTAACGGGGCAAGCCTTTACGCAGAGGGTACAACCCATACAGTCGAGAGGAGATACTGCCATTGTGAACTTGTAGTTTGTCTTGATAACCGGCTTTGCCGCGAACTTCGTAGCCTCGGGTGCCGCTGCTGCCTCTTCCTCTGTCATTGCGAAGGGACGGATGGTAGCGTGAGGACATACGAATGCACAGTTGTTACACTGAATGCAGTTTTCGGGGACCCACGTGGGAACCATAACCGCAACGCCTCTCTTCTCGTATGCAGCAGAACCCTGGGGGAACTGACCGTCAACATACTTTTCGAATACGGAAACGGGGAGGCTGTCGCCCTTCATTGCGTTTGTGGGATTAACGATCTCGTTTACGAAGTCAACGAGGTCGGCGCGGTCGCCTGTAACAAGCTCAACCTTAGAGTTGTCAACACAGTTTGCCCAATCGGCAGGAACGTCAACCTTAACGAATGCGCCTGCGCCTGCGTCGATTGCCGCGTGGTTGAGGTCAACGATAGCCTGTCCCTTCTTGAGGTAGGACTTCGTTGCCATGTACTTCATGTACTCAACAGCTTCCTCTGCAGGAAGGATCTTTGCAAGCGCGAAGAATGCGGACTGAAGGACCGTGTTCTTAACCTTTGCGTTACCGAGGTCGATAGCGAGCTTTGTTGCGTTGATGATGTAGAAGTTTATATTGTTCTTTGCGATGTACTGCTTAACCTGTGCGGGAAGATGCTCGGAAAGCTCTTCAACCGTATTCCAGTGGCAATCAAGAAGGAATGTTCCGCCGGGCTTAACGTCGGAAACCATGTCGTACTTCTTGAGGTACGCCTGGTTGTGGCAAGCGACGAAGTCAGCCTTGTTTATGTAGTAAGGAGACTTGATGGGGCTGTCGCCGAAACGAAGGTGGGAAATGGTGATACCGCCTGTCTTCTTGGAGTCATACTGGAAGTATGCCTGAATGTACTTGTCGGTGTGGTCACCGATGATCTTGATGGAGTTCTTGTTTGCGCCGACCGTTCCGTCACCGCCAAGACCCCAGAACTTGCAAGCTATTGTGCCGGCAGGAGCTGTGTCGGGAGCGGGCTTTTCTTCGAGAGAAAGACCTGTGACGTCGTCTACGATACCGATCGTGAAGTTAGCCTTGGGAGCATCCTTGGAGAGGTTTTCGTAAACCGCGAATACAGATGCGGGAGTCGTGTCCTTGGAACCGAGACCGTAACGTCCGCCGACTACCTTGATGTCTGTTCTGCCCTGTGTTGCGAGAGCGGTAACGACGTCGAGGAAGAGAGGCTCACCGAGAGAGCCGGGCTCTTTTGTTCTGTCGAGAACTGCGATCTTCTTAACTGTTGCGGGGATAGCCGCAACGAGACGCTCAGCGGAGAAGGGACGGTAAAGTCTTACCTTTACGACACCGACCTTTTCACCCTTTGCGTTGAGGTAGTCGATAACCTCTTCGATAACGTCACATACAGAACCCATAGCGACGATAACACGGTCAGCGTCGGGCGCACCGTAGTAGTTGAAGGGCTTGTAGTTTGTGCCGAGCTTAGCGTTGACCTTGTCCATGTACTCTTCAACGATTTCGGGAAGCGCGTCATAGTACTTGTTGCAGGCTTCTCTGTTCTGGAAGAAGATATCGCCGTTCTGAGCGGTACCGCGGAGAGCGGGGTTGTTAGGATTGAGAGCGTGAGCACGGAAAGCGGCAACCGCGTCCTTGTCAAGCATCTCTTCAAGGTCAGCGTAATCCCAAACCTCGATCTTCTGGATCTCGTGAGATGTACGGAAACCGTCGAAGAAGTTGAGGAAAGGAACACGTCCTTTAATTGCCGAGAGGTGTGCTACCGCACCGAGGTCCATGACCTCCTGAGGGTTTGTCTCAGCGAGCATTGCGAAGCCTGTCTGACGGCAAGCGTAAACGTCGGAGTGGTCTCCGAAGATGTTGAGCGCGTGAGAAGCTACGCAACGAGCGGAAACATGGAATACTGCAGGGAGAAGC
This sequence comes from Eubacteriales bacterium, assembly GCA_051867975.1. GTDB lineage: Bacteria > Bacillota > Clostridia > Oscillospirales > CAG-272 > SVTX01. Next base: position 32,565 of record JBJDZM010000120.1, read on the forward strand.
TCGCCTGCGATCTTGTACATGTTGGGGATCATCAAAAGAAGACCCTGGGATGCCGTGTAGGTGGTTGTGAGAGCACCGGATGCCAGAGAACCGTGAACGGTACCTGCAGCGCCTGCCTCTGATTCCATCTCGACGACCTTGACGGTCGTTCCGAAGATGTTTTTGAGACCCTGAGCTGCCCACTGGTCGGTGTAGTCCGCCATGGGGCTGGAAGGTGTGATGGGGTAGATACCCGCAACTTCGGTAAAGGCATAGCTTACGTGAGCCGCAGCCTGGTTACCGTCCATAGAAAGCTTTTTTCTTTGGATAGCCATTGGAATTTTCCTCCTGAAAAGATATTAAAATTTTTTATTAACCATCAAGTCGGTAACGCCGCGCACAAGACGGCATAGTTACCCACCCTTAATAATATCACAAATTGTTAAAAAAGTAAAGGCTTTTTTAAAAAAAACTGCACCGAATTAAAGGTTTTTTTGAGTTATTGCAAATAAAGCATAAACATGAGCCGAAAATCTTTGCATGTTTGCAAAATGTTGGCAATATAGATAAATATGAACAATTTTGAAAAAATTTGTTGACACATGTAAAAAAAGGTGATATAATGACGTTGGTTCGGCAAAGAACCTAATAAAATCATATACATAAAGGAGTTTGTCATGGTAACAGAAAACACCAAAAACAGCGTTGTGGCAAAGAGCTTTAAATCACCTCTTTTCCTTGTGATCGCAATTTGCCTTTCCGTTGTATTTTTAGCAACACTTATCACTCTATTTACAGCCGATTTGGGCATTTTGCTCATCCTTTCGGTCATTTTCTCGGGAGTTTCCACCCTTTGCGCATGGCTTTTGTACGCTACGCCATTCGGTCCCAAGAAGCTGAAGAATCTCCGTCTCTACATGGCTTATCAGAAGATAATGACTACTATTTCAATAGTTCTCGTATCTATCGTAGGTGCTGTTGTTCTTATCGGATGTATCGTCCTTACTCTCGCAAGCGACATCATAAAGGAAGAGGTCGTTCCCGCGCTTGAGAATGATGTTAAGCCCGTGCTTGAAGATATTGTCAACAACTCTGATGAGTTTAATCAAGATTTATCCGTTTTTGAGGATATGTACGAAGAAATGCCTCAAGAATTGAAGGATATTTACGGTATCCAAAGCCCCGAACAGCTTAAGGAGCTTATTAACGGCGCGAGCGGTTTGGCAGAGACGGCACTTAATGCTTGGGATGAGATCATCAACTTCCTCAATACCGGTTTCTTGGCGTTTACAATAATCGTTGCGATCGCTTTTGCAGTCATTATTACGATCCTATGCCTTGTCAGCAGTGCGTACAAGAGAACGTCAAAGTATCTCAAAGCACTTGCAAATGACATCAACACCGACAAGAAGGCTCCCTTTGTTAAGCTCTTTATCGGTGGTGGACTTATCGCTTTGGGCGGATTGTCATTGATCTCCGCGGATTTCTTCTCGGCATTGGCATCGCTTGCAATGGGCGTAGCAATTATTCTCTTTGCTGTATTCTTCAAGGAAATGAATGAAGATCGCAAGGAAGGGCTTGCGGCAGTTGCCGAAGGATTTACGGTTGATGAAACACCCGTGGTTGATGAAGTTCCCGCATCGGAAGAGGCTCCCGTATCGGAAGAGACTCCCGTGGCTGAAAACGCTCCCGTAGCGGAAGAGGCTCCCGTAGCAGAAGAGGCTCCCGTAGCAGAAGAGGTTCCCGCAGAGGAAGAAACCCCGGTAGAACAGTAATTTTATAAAGCCGTGCCGCCCTCGTTTGGGGGCGGCTTTTTATATTAAGGTGAAAATTTTGTTGACTTTATTATGCAGATCGGTTATAATGTATGTGGTGATTAATTTTATTATGGGGAAGACAAATGAACAAAAAACTGTTTGATTTTATAAAAGAATCGCCCACGGCGTATCATGCGTGCGATGCCGCGGCGCAAATGCTCAGAAACAACGGATATACCGAAGTATTTGAAGGAGAAGAATGGGAGATCGCCGACGGCGGGAAATATTTTGTCCGCAGAAACGGCTCGTCGCTTATCGCTTTCTCTGCACCCGAAAAATGCTCGGGCGGATTTATGATAACCGCGTCGCACTCGGACAGTCCATGCCTTAAAATAAAGGACAATGCCTCTCTTGTCGATTCGACATATACAAGGCTTTCGACCGAGGTCTACGGCGGACCTATATTTTCAACATGGTTTGACAGGCCTCTCGGCGTTGCCGGAAGAGTCAGCGTAAAGAGCGAAAAGGGAATTGAAGTCAAACTTGTTGACACAAAAAAGCCTTGCGTAATAATTCCGAACGTTGCCATCCACATGAACAGAGAAGTAAACACAGGATTTAAATTTAACGCATCTGTTGATTTGATTCCGCTTTTTGAGAGCAATTCGCCCGAAACAGGGTTCAAAAAGTTTATTGCAAGGCTTGCAGGTGTCAATGAAGAGGATATCCTTGCATCAGACCTCTATATCTATAACTGCCAAGATGGGGTTGAGTTCGGAAGCTTTATTTCATCGCCGAGACTTGACGACCTTCAATGTGCGTATTCGGCACTCACGGCGTTTTTGTCGGCAGAGAAGAGCGAATCTACACCTGTATATGCGCTTTTTGACAACGAAGAGGTCGGAAGTCAGACCAAGCAGGGCGCGGCATCGACATTCCTTTACGATACGCTCGGAAGGATTGCCGACGCGACAGATTCGGACTATAAGAGAGCCGTAGCAAACAGCTTTATGGTCTCGTGCGATAACGCGCACGCGATACACCCCAATCACCCCGAGTATGCCGATAAAAACCATACCGTTAAGATGAACGGCGGAGTTGTAATCAAGTACAACGCAAATCAAAAGTACACCTCTGACGGAGTGTCGGCGGCGATATTCAAGCTTATCTGCGAGAGGGCGAACGTGCCGTATCAGATGTATTGCAACCGCGCCGATATGCCGGGCGGCTCGACGCTCGGAAGTATCGCGAACACGAAGGTCTCGCTCAATACGGTCGACATAGGAATTGCGCAGCTCGCTATGCACTCGTCGTTTGAAACGGCAGGCAGAGACGATACCGAGTATATGGTCCGCGCGCTTCAAAAATTCTATTCAAGCAGTATTCACCCGACAGAGAGCGGATATGTTTTGAAGTAAAAAGGGTCAAAAACAGTTAAAACCAAAAAGGGTTTTATCGAAAAACACTTTCATGCGAAGGTGTTACGGTAAAACCCTTTTTGTAATAATGCCATGTCGTATCAAATACCGACGGAGACTCAGTTTATTATCTGTCTTGCAACGTAGACTCCGCTCGCCGACGCGTGAGAGAGCGAGTGAGTTACGCCACTGCCGTCTCCGATGACGTAGAGATTTTTGTGCTTGGTCTCAAGATTTTCGTCAAGCTCGACTTCCATATTGTAGAACTTGACCTCGACGCCGTAGAGCAGAGTGTCCTCGTTTGCCGTTCCGGGGGCTATCTTGTCAAGCGCATATATCATCTCGATTATTCCGTCTAAAATTCTCTTTGGGAGAACCAGACTGAGGTCGCCGGGAGTCGCTTTGAGAGTCGGTCTCGTGAAGGATTCGTTAATTCTTGAAGGCGTGCTTCGCCTGCCCTGAATAAGGTCGCCGAAGCGCTGAACGATAACTCCGCCGCCGAGCATGTTCGACAGCCTTGCGATGCTTTCACCGTAGCCGTTTGAATCCTTAAAAGGCTCGGAAAAATGCTTTGCGACGAGAAGCGCAAAGTTGGTGTTCTCGGTATGCTTGTCCTCGCTCTCATAGCTGTGTCCGTTTACGGTTATGATTCCGTTCGTGTTCTCGTTTACGACCGCTCCGTGCGGATTCATGCAGAATGTGCGGACCTTGTCGCCGAATTGCTTTGTTCTGTAAACTATCTTGCTTTCGTAAAGCTCGTCGGTCAGGTGGTCGAATACAACGGCGGGGAGCTCTACTCGCACGCCGATGTCAACTCGGTTTGAGGTCGTGGGAATGTCAAGCTCGTCGCATACCGTCTCCATCCAGGAGCTGCCCGAGCGTCCGACCGAGATTATGCACTTGTCGCAGCTGAATTTTTCTCCCTTTGCCTCGATCTCGTAGCCGTCCGCGCCAAGTCTTATGTGGTCGACATGCGTGTCAAAATAGAAATCGACCTTGTCGCAGAGATGGCGGTACATGTTTTCAAGCACCTGATAGTTTATGTCGGTTCCGAGGTGGCGCACCGATGCGTCAAGGAGCTGAAGTCCGTTCTGAATACAGAGTTTTTTGAACTTCGTACCGTTCGTGGAGTAGATCTTCGTGCCTTCTCCGCCGTACTGCATGTTGATCTTGTCAACGTAGTGCATCAGCTCAAGAGCCTTGTCCTTGCCGATATGCTCGTAGAGCGTGCCGCCGAAATCGTTTGTGATATTGTATTTTCCGTCCGAGAATGCACCCGCGCCGCCGAATCCGCTCATGATAGAGCAGGTCTTGCATCCGATACAGGATTTTATCTTGTCGCCGTCGATGGGGCATTTTCTGAGGCGCAGCTCGTGACCTGCCTCAAAAACCGCGACCTTAAGTCCTTTGTTTGCCTGCGCCAACTCGTAAGCGGCGAAAATGCCGCCGGGACCCGCGCCGATGATTATAACATCGTATTTCATGTAAAAATACCTCTTTGTTGAAGTTTTGTCTTATTATAACACTATTCTGCAATTTTTGCAAGGGGGAATAAAAATGGGTACCTCGCGATACCCATTTTCTCGTTGTTTGTCAGAAATTACCGTCAATCAGTGAGCGGCAAGCCATTCCTCAGCCTTTGCCTTGGAAACAGCCTTGATGTTCTCTGCCTTGTAGGGAGAAGCCTCTCCGCCGTTTACATAGAGGAAGTAGAGTCCCTTGTCGGTCTGATAGAGTGTCTCCTCGTAGCCCTCGGCATCACCGAAGTTGCCGAAAGTAACTTTTTTTACGAGAGTTGCGTTTTCGGTGTCATACTCTCTTTTGCAAATGATTTTTTTCATGTTCTTAATCCTTCTTTTTCTTTCAATTATTTTTTTACCGTGGTATTATAACATAAAAGAGAAACAAATGCAAGTGTTTTTTGTAAATTTTTTAATCGATTTACGCAATTTATATAATTTAACTTTACTCAATCTTCCTCGTTCATCAATGACGAGCACTCCAAGGCTGCCTTCATCTTTGCCTCAAAGACATCCGCGGGAATCAAAGCAATACCTTGCTCGTCGCTCAGCACGATCAGCCGCTGTCCGCCGCTCAGACCGAACTTTTCCCTCGCTGCCTTCGGTATGACGATTTGCCCCCGTTCGTTTACACTTACACTGCCCCATATGTTCTTTCCCTTTGGGGGAGGAGGGATGATCCCGATCCTCTCGTCGGTCTCGGTTTTGAGCAGGCTGTCGACGGTTACGCCGTAGTAGTCCGCCAGAGATTTGCATTTTTCAATGTCAGGCACTGTTGCGCCGCTTTCCCACTTGGCATATGCCTGTCGGGAGATACCGATTTTCTCCGAAATTTCTTCCTGAGAAAGCCCGTGCATATTTCTGAGCATGATCAGATTTTCTTTTAACATGGATTACCTCACAGGTCTATTTTTTCAAAATTTCGGCAGGCATACCGATAAGATATTGCGGTCAGGGTAACATATGATATTATGCCCAATGCGAGCAATCCGAGCTGCAAGAGGAAATGATCAAAGCCGAACGCATTTACTGCCTCAAGTCCCGGAATATTATGCAGGGCTTCGCCGATTCCAATCGCAAAAAATGCCACAATAATGTGTATAACAAACGGTTTGCCGAATTTATATGCCGTTTTGAAGAATCCGCCGATAAAAATCAAATTAAAAAGTCCAAACATCAAAAGTGCCATGCCCAAAGCAAAGAGATTTGCATTCATCATTACATTGTTTCGGTACACGGGAGCATCTGCCAAAACCGTCATTCGAATCAGAGTTGCGCAAGCCATCAATAACACGCTGCAAAGCTCGATCACGCAAGAGAAGAGATATTTGCTTTTTACAACGTCCTTCTTTGCTATGGGCAGGAGAGCGGAAAAAATAATGTCGTTTGCCTCACGTGCATTTTGAAAGCTTTGAAAAATGCCGAGGGTGGTGAAGAATACACCGCACAGGATTGGATATCCGGGGATAAAAAACATAAGTCCGAAGGCGATAAACAAGTATGACAGAATCGATGCGCTGAGAGTCATCTCTTTTCTTAGAATATTTTTCATGATTTAACCTCCTTTTCCAGCCGCAGAATGGTCTGCTCCAAGGTCTCCGAGGGCAGAGAATAAGCAGAGCGGAAATCCTCTTGCGGCATAGCGGCTTGAATTTTTCCGTGGGAGATATAGATAATATCATCTGCGCACTTCTCCAAGTCCGAGATAATATGCGTCGAGAAGAACACGGCAACTCCCTCGTCACGCAGTCCCATAAATATATCGAGCAGCTCGTCTCGGGAGAAAGGGTCCAGACCGCTGGTCGGCTCATCCAAAATGAGTATTTCCGCTTTATGGGAGAGAGCCAAAAGCAGGTTAAATTTGACCTTCATGCCCTCTGAGAGTTCAAGCGGTGTTTTATTTTCATCCAAAGAGAACAACTGCGTGTATTTGCGGTAGGCATCTTCATCCCAATTCGGATAAAAGTTTTTGGTTACCGAAACAATTTCCTTCAGTTTCTTTCTGGGATACCAGCTGACGGTTCCCGTGGAATATCCGATCCGCTGCTTGATTTCCGCCTCATGTCCGTTGAGTGGCATATCAAAATAGGTGATTTCTCCGGAATCCGGGTGGATCAGGTTCAGCATTGACTTTATCGTAGTAGTTTTTCCGGCTCCGTTTCGGCCTGCAAAGCCGACAATTCTACCCGCTTCCAGCGCAAAGGAAACGTCACTTAATTGGAAGGAGGGATATTTCTTATACAGGTTATTGACATTCAGAATACTCATAACTGCCTCCTTGAGTATGATTTATATGAATATTGTAATCTGAAGTTGCATAAAAATCAACCAACTGAAGATTACAAAAAAGTAAAAATACTGTTATGTCAGGTTGCGGGAAATGAAAAGAAAAGGTCGGGGAAAAAGATTCTTTTCTTTCATACGATATTTACTCAATGTAATTCGGGCATGCTTTTGCATCTTGTCATACGGCGATGTGCTTTTTGTCCAATATTCTCAAAAAAGTTTGCATGATTACTTGAAAATTTTGTGAAATTAACCCTTTGAAAAAGCCTTGGAAAAGTTATATAATATACGTATGGTGAATTAAAATATGATATATAAAGAAACGAGTAGCAGAAGTGCGTAAGTCCGGTTTGGGCTTGCGCACTTTTTCTGTCGGGAACGGGGAAGGCTGCTTTTCCGTTCAAGGATAAAACCGTTTCACGCAAGATTTTTTAAAAAACAATTACAAATTTATACTGCCGCAGTGCGGCAGAATGGAGGTTATTATGGAAAACGAAAATCAATCTTATCTCGGCACGATGCCTGAAGGGAAGCTGATGGGAAGATATGCAATACCTTGTATCATTTCCTTGCTCGTAGGCGCGCTTTACAACATCGTAGACCAGATATTTATCGCCAACGCCGATTATCTCGGATCATACGGAAATGCCGCAAACACCGTCGTCTTTCCTCTGACCGTGATAGCTCTTGCGATTGCCGTCATGATAGGCGACGGCTGTTGTGCGTTCGTCAGTATCAGCCTCGGTAAAAAGAACGGCAAAGAAGCGTCAAGCAGTATGGGAAACAGCATACTTCTCACGGTTATTTTGAGCCTTGTGCTGACTGCTATATATCTTATCTTCAGCGACGGTATCATCTCGTCATTCGGCGGAACGGTCAATGCGGAAACGTATGCGCACTCAAAAGAATATTTCTTTTGGATAACGCTCGGTATTCCGTTTTATATGTTCGGGCAGGCGATGAACCCCGTCATTCGCGCCGACGGAAATCCGAAATTTGCAATGGTCTCAACTCTGGCAGGGGCGATTATCAATATCATTCTCGACCCGATATTCATTTTTGTTTTCAAATGGGGAATGATGGGAGCCGCTATTGCGACCGTTCTCGGTCAGGTCGTGACCGCGGTTCTTGCCGTCATTTATCTGTGCAATACGAAGGTCGTGAAGCTGTCAAAAGAGAGCTTCAAACCGAACGCTTGCGTAATCGGTAAGACGCTGATGCTCGGCATTTGCAGTTTTTTGGCACAAATTTCTCTTGTGGCGGCTATGGCTGCAATCAACAATATGATATGCAAATACGGCGCTATGGACGAGATATTCGGGCAGGCAGAGTTTGCGCAGATACCGATGGCGGTCGTGGGAATCGTAATGAAATTCTTTCAAATTGTCATATCTGTTGTGATAGGTATGGCAGCAGGCTGTATTCCGATAGTCGGATACAACATGGGGGCAGGGCTTTACGCGCGTGTCAAGAGACTGTTCACGAGGCTGCTCGTCTCGGAGGCGATAGTCGGTGCCGTGGCGTTCGTTATCGTTGAGGTTTTCCCGGGTTTGCTGATAAAGATTTTCGGCGCGGCGAACGAAAGCGTTTACTATACCGATTTTGCAATAAAGGCGTTCAGAATATATCTTTGTATGATAATTCTTGCATGCATTAATAAAGCGACCTTCATTTTTCTGCAGGCGATGGGCAAGGCGGCAATCTCGACGATGCTTTCGATGGTTCGTGAAATTGTGTTCGGAGTCGGATTTGCGCTTTTATTGCCGATATTCTTCGGACTTGACGGCGTACTGTATTCGATGCCGGTATCCGATGTTCTGACCGCAATAATATCGGGGATAGTAATAGTATCGACGTATAAACAACTCTCAAAAAGCGAAAAGATGCGAATTGAATAAAAAACGCGATATGCACGGAAAGAAAACGGCAACAGGGAAAAATCCTTGTTGCCGTCAGTTTTTAGTACAATCCAAACAAACGAAGAAGCTTTTGCCAGAAATTGAGTTTTTCCTCGGCTGCAGGCTCGGGAGCAGGAGTTTCTTCAATCTCGACGGCTTCGGTTTTAATTACGAACTGCACCGAATCAATATTGGTGTTCTTGTCGGAGACGAATGACGTAATTTTAACATCACCGCCCGTGGCTTCGCTTATCATATTGTCTATCTCTCCGCGCACTTCATCACCGATACCGTCTGTTTCCCTAACAAATTCGGAGGTTCCGTCTTTGAGAGCAGTTGTTCCGTCGAACAGTTCCTTTACGCCGTCGCAAAGTTCACCGACCGAGGATTGAAGCACGCCGACATTTTCATAAAGAGTCTCCATGTTTATCTTCAAAGTGTTCGCACCGTCGGCGGCATCGCTTACTGCGGATGTGTAGTCCTTCAGTCCATCGTAAAACAGACTGTAATTGTCAAGCTGACCTTTAAGCTGTGCAACGCTTGCCGCGGCAGAATTTGCGGATGCGACGGCGGCGGTGATTTGGTCAGTAACCTCTTGTGATCTCATCATCTGACCGATATATCCGTTTCTGATTTCCGCCTTTTGCTCGTCGGTCAACGATGCAACAGCACCTGCCTTTATCTGCACCTTTTGGTCCTCGGTGAGATTTGAGACTGCCGTTGTAATTATCTGTGCCTTCTGCTCATCGGTCATTGAGTCTACCGTTTGAGCTACCATAGCTTGACCTTCATCAGTCTGCAAATATGCAGTCGCCATTTCCTCTGTATATCCGTTCGCCATTAGCTGCTGCGCGATTGCCTCTGCCGCGACCTGAGCATACAACACGTCTGCCTGCGACTGAATATAGGCGAGATATATCGCATCTGCATTTTGCTCAACATAGCCTGCATACAAGGCGTCCGCCTGAGCTTCGACCTGTGCTGTCACCTCGGCGAGAGCCTTTTCATACGCCATATTGTAAACCGCATCGGCATCCATTGCCGCCAAGAGAGCGGTAAGCACCTCGGTGTAGGTTTCGGGTGTCAGAGTCACTGTTTGCAAGCCGTTTTGAGTGAGTTGTGTGTTCAGTATGGTCTCGGATGCAGTGCATAAGCCTTGGAAAGCGGCGTATGCTCCGTCGATCAGCTCCTCATTTTTTGAAGCGATAGCCGCAAGTCCGTTTGAAAGCTCAGCTGCGCCGCCGCTCAAATCACCGACACCGTCATAAAGCTCACCAACCTTGTCTTTGAGCGTTGAAGTGCCCTCGTACAGCTCCTCTGCTCCGTCATTAAGTTCTTTCGCTCCGTCGTCAAGTTCTTTGACGGCATCGATGATTTCGTTGATCTTGTCTTGAATTTCCGTGTCGTCGATTTCGATTCCGAGGTTTAATTTTACTCCGTTGATGGCAATGGCGCTCATTTCAAAATCTTTTGCTTTTGCGGTAATCTCGATATCTGCGCCTTTGTTCGGCAATACAGTGTAGGTGAGCTGCTTGTTTTTGCCAACGTTTGCAACTGTTGCGCCATCGGCTTTGATGTCACTGCATTTGCCCGAATCAAGTGTGACTGATGCCTGCAGGGCATAGCCTTCAAAGAAATTACCGACACAGTCTGTGTTTTCGGTGATTTTGATCGTTATTTTCAAGTCACCGCTCATGCCGGCGATTTCCGAAGCTTTGTATTCTATGCCGTCCATATAGTATCGTATGGCGATGTTCCAGGGCATTACATTACTGTTCAGTCTGCCTTCGTAGTAGAGCTTGCCCGCCTTTGCGTCAATCGTGACCGTTTCTCCCGAATAGGTTATCTTGTCGGTAGTGGTCATGTTGCGTACGCTCTCATATCTGCCGTAATCGATGATCTGACCGTCCTTTGTGAGGTTGAAGATATTGACGACAACTATTTCTCGGACCGAGCCGTCGGAGTTCAGATTTATGTAAACGACTTCCTCTTTCGGCGTGTTTTCCGATGCCGCGAGAGCCGAGAGCGGCATCATGCCGATAAGAAGCAGAGCGGCAACCAAAACCGCAATTATTCTCTTGATATATTTCATTTTTTTGACACCTTTCTTCCTGATTTATTTCTGATTATTAGTCCGTCGAAGATATAGAGAAGCCCGGGCAGGACCAAAAGCACGATCGACAAAGAGAAGATCGCACCTCTGCCGACGAATATTCCGAGCTGTGCGAGCAATTGATTGGATGAGATCCACCCGAGCAGGAATCCGACAATAGTCAAAACGCTGCCCGAGGTCATGATAGAAACAAAGACGTCTGAAACGGTTTGTATGACGGCGCTTTTTTTGCCAAGCGACTGCCTGTTCTCGCGATAGCGGTCTGTCATAAGTATTGCGTAGTCAACCGTTGCACCGAGCTGTACCGAGCTTATGATAAGGTATGCAAGATAATATATCGGCTTATCCATGAAATACGGAACAGACAGATTAAGCCAGATCGCCGTCTCGATTGAAAGCACGAGAATGAAGGGAAGCGGTATTGACTTTAAGGTGATGAGCAGAACCAAAAATACGGCGGCGATCGCAACCAAATTTACAAGCACCATGTCGGCGGTTATGGTTTCTTTGAGGTCATACGTGCTGACGCCTGTGCCTGCGAGATAATTTTCATCGGGATAGTATTTGTCTGCAACACCGCGAAGCTTCTCAACGAGCGCAAAGGTCGTATCGCCCTCATAAGGCACGTCGGCAGTGATGACCATACGGCTGTAATGCTCGCCCTCAAGAGATGCAAGTGTGTCGGCATCAAGATATGAATTCGGAATTTCCGCACCTGCAAGGTCAACATATGAGATTATACTCGTTATCTCGGGCAGAGTATGCAGCTCGTCGGAGAGAGCGGTTTCGGTGGCGGTATCACCTTTAGGCACCATTAAAACATAGGTGTCGCTCTGACCGAACATATCTTCAATAGCGGCAGTATCTTTGCCGAGCTGTGTGCCTTCTCCGAAAATTTCGGACGAGCCGTAAAGGTAGCTGTTTGCATTTGAGCCGAGATAGGACGGTACGATAAGCAGTGCGAAAACGCACGCCATGGGTATTGCTATTTTACTGACGGCTTTGCCGAGATTATTGAAGGAGGGAAGTATCTGTCTGTGAGTTGTTTTATCTATCCACCGTGATGTGCAAAGAATAAGCGCAGGCATAAATACAAATACCGTGATAAGGCTGATTGCAACGCCTTTAGCCAGAGCAAGACCGAGGTCGGCACCTATCTTGAACTGCATCAGAACGAGTGCCAAAAAGCCTATGACGGTTGTAAGTCCGCTTGACAAAATTGATGATGTCGATTTGCATAATGCCTCAACCATTGCCGACTCGGGGTCGGGGGTGTTTTTCCTGCATTCGTGGAAACGGTGCAAGAGGAAGACCGAATAGTCAAGAGATACGGCAAGTTGCAGCACGCTTCCTGCGGCGTTGGTAACAAATGATATTTCTCCGAAGATAAGGTTGCTTCCGTTGTTTAGTATGATAGCCACGCCAAGCCCGAGAAGGACGATGATAGGCTCTATCCAAGAGGACGTCGTCAAGAGAAGCACGAGCAGGACGAAAGCGACCGCGATAGCCGTGATCTTCAATATCTCGGAGACCGTGTTGGTAGTAGCGTCTGCGGTAGATACCGCAGAGCCTGAAAGGGCGCCGCCCTCTCCGACGATATTTCGTATGTCACTGACGGCGGTGATTATAGACTTTTCTTCTATGGTGACGGAAAACAGTGCCGCACCGTTCTTATAATATGTCTCAATTGTTTTTGTGTCAATTGTCGATAACGGCACGGAAATGTCCGTAGCATCGTCAAGCCATGTCACCGATGTGACACCCTCAACGTCCTTGAGCTTTTCCTTGTATTCAAGTGCCTCGGGAATGGTAACGTCGGTTATCATCACACGGGCATTCGGTATTCCGCCGTCAAATTCCCGATTCATTATTTCGAGAGAAACGGTGGATTTTGTATGATCCGGCAGATAGTCGGTCATGTCGTAATTGACCTTGACCATACTGTTGCATATAAGAGAGATGACAAATGCCGTCGCAAACAGTACGATAATCAATTTGCGCTTACGTATAAGCGCCGTATAAAACTTATGCATTGTTTTTCGTTGCCTCCCCCTTGCGGAGCTGCCCCATCATTTCGTAATATCGGCAATTTCCTTTGACCGCCAGACGAATAATGTCGGGGTCGATGGTTCCGTCGGCGGTAAAGTCCACCGATTTCATAAGTGTGATGAATTTGCCTCGAAGCGTGCATTTTCCGTTTTCGTCAACCGTTCCTTCAATTGGCTCGGTGTTTCCGAACAGAGACAGAAAGCCCGTCAGCCTGCCGTTTTCAATGTTTGCGTTAAGTTCGCCATGCCTTTTTCCGATAGGCGTGTGTAAAAGGATGTCGTAAACCTTCATTCGTTTTTCCTCCTGATTGAATTCCGTAACAGTATAGCAAAGGTTTATAAAAAATAACACGGTCAATTATTCCGCATTTGAGTAATTTTCGGGCAAAAGGGGTACATTTGACGGTCAAATTATAATTTGCCCCACAAATGTTGCACATTGTCCGTTGAACAATTTGACGGACAACTGTATAATAATATTTATGCTGATAATCTTATACCGAGGTGTGATATGAAACACGAAATAACTACGTATAATACAAAAAAATTGCTCAGCGAGTCGCTGAAAAAGGCGATGCGGAGCAAGAATTTTTCCAAAATAACGGTAAGTGAGATAATAAACGATTGCGGTGTCAACCGCAAGACCTTTTATTATCATTTTGCGGATATTTATGACCTGCTCAAATGGACATTTGAGGAAGAGGCAATTGAGGTCGTCAAGAATTTTGACCTGCTTGCGGATTATGAAGAGGCTATTCGATTTGTGATGAAGTATGTCGAGGAAAATAAATACATTATCAGTTGCGCTTACGATTCGATCGGCAGAGATGAAATGAAACGGTTTTTCTATAAAGATTTTGTGGGCGCTGTCACATCGGTGATAGATGCTGCCGAGGCTGACATAAAACACAAGTTAGACCCGGATTTCAAGAAATATGCAGCACAGTTTTATACCGAGGCATTGTCGGGTATGCTGATTGATTGGGTTAAGGAAAAGGATAACAGGGACCCCGAAAAAACGGTAAAATATTTGACCGCGATCATCGAGGTGGCAATCGAGAGCCTGAAGAGGCATAACGAATAAACACGTCGGCGGAAAAGAGATTTTTTCTCTTTTCCGCCGACGTTTTACGTGTTTTTTGTCATATTAGAGCATTTTTGAATGGTTTTTGGGAATTATTGTTCCAATGTCGCGCCGATAAGCTGGCAGTAGAGGTAGTCTCCTTCAGTATAGGTATCGAACACGCCTGTAACGGTGATTTCGGAATTCGGCTCCGGGTAATCGTTGGGATATGAATAATTACCGTCAAGGATAAATTCTATGCCCTGCGAGCAGCAGGCGGTCGCATCCGAGATAAGGCAAGCGTAATAGTTTCTGCTTGCACCCTCGTATACGGCAAACGAGCCTCTCATTTTTACGGTCTTTCCAAGGTATGCATCGGGGTTCGTCATCATATTGTAGACCTCAGCGTATATCATGGTTCCGCTCAGCGCTGTGAGGTCGACGTCAATACTTGCCTGAGTCTCCTGCGTTTGGTCGGTCGCAGCGAGACTGCCGGATTCGTTCTCGGTCTTCGAGTCACATGAACAAACGGCAAACAGAAAAAGCGAAACGAGTAATAAAGCAATTATTTTCTTCATTTTTTTATTCCTCCTATTATACAGCAAATGATAAATACGGCAAGGTCGGTCGCTACGATAGTCGAGCCTACCGGCGTACCTGCCAGAATCGATATGATTATTCCGAGTGCCGCACAGACGACCGAGATTACAGCCGCAAATATCGTGACACTTTTGAAGCTCTTGAACAGGCGCATCGAAGAAAGTGCGGGGAAGATAATGAGTGCGGTGATTAGCAGAGAGCCGACCAGATTCATCGCAAGAACGATGATGACTGCGATGACGACGGCGAGAATCAGGTTGTAAACTTTAGCTTTGGTTCCCGTTGCCTGTGTAAACGTCTCGTCAAATGTAACAGCGAAAATTTTGTTGTAGAAGAACAGGAAAACGGCAAGCACCAACACCGAGAGAATGATACAGGTCCACACGTCGACGAGAGAAAGCGTCAAAATTGAGGTGGAGCCGAACAGTGTACTGCACACGTCTCCCGAAAGATTTGAGGATGTGCCAAAAAGGTTCATTAAAAGATAGCCTATCGCCAGGGAGCTTACCGACAGTATTGCGATCGCCGCATCCCCTTTGAGCTTTACACGGCTGCCGCTGCTGATCAAAACAATGGCAAACACAACGGTAACGGGCAGGACAAGCATCATTTCATTGGTAAGGTTCAGAATTCCCGCGACACACATGATACCGAATGCCGCATGGGAAAGTCCGTCACCGATAAATGAGAAACGCTTGAGGACGAGTGTAACGCCGAAGATCGCCGAGCAAAGCGCGATAAGCACACCCACGATAAGGGCATATCTGACAAACGGAAACTGTAAATAGTACATCAGCTTATCAAGCATTATGCTCACCCCCTCCGACAAATACATTGTGAATATTGCTTGTAAGATAGTCGGCGGTCTTGCCGAAAAACAGAGGACCGTGGCAAATATGTAAGATATGGCTTGCGTACTTTACGGCGGCTTCAATATCATGCGATATCATTATGACGGTGATGCCATCCTCGCGGTTGAGCTTGGCGATAAGCTCGTACATTTCAGCCGTTACCTTGGGGTCAAGTCCCGACACGGGTTCATCGAGCAGGAGCATCTTTGACGTTGCGCACAGGGCGCGAGCTAAAAGCACGCGTTGCTGCTGTCCTCCCGACAGCTCTCTGTAACAGCGCTTTGCAAGATGAGTTATTCCCATCTTTTCCATGTTTTCCGCCGCCAGCGCTTTTTCTTCCTTGCCGTAAAACGGACGGAGTCCGCATTTGTTAAGACAGCCCGACAGAACTATCTCGTAGACCGAAGCTGGGAAGTCCTTTTGCACGGCGGTCTGCTGCGGCAGGTATCCTATTTCGTTTTGTCTGAGTCCATCCCCCGTCGTTATCTGACCCGAAATTGGAGACTGAAGCTTTAGTATCGTGCGCATCAGCGTGCTTTTACCCGAGCCGTTTTCGCCGACGATGCAAAGATAATCTCCGGCGTTGACCTCAAAACTCAAATCATCGATAATTACATTGTTATCATATCCGAGCTTTAAATTTTTACAAATCAATTGTGGCATGATATATCCTCTTTTTTAATTCAAAGCCTTTTTTAAAACTTCAAGGTTACTTTCCATTACCGACAAATAGCTTGTGCCGTTTTTTACATCTGCAGAAGTCACCGATTGCAGAGAATTAAGCGTCAGAATGTCCTGATTTCCTCCGGCTGTCTTGATTACGGTAGAAGCGATGCTTCCGTCCGAGCCGTCAATAATCATAACGGCAGGAAGACCAAGCTCGGAGAGCTTGCCTGCAAGGAAGGCGATGGTCTCAACGCTTGCCTCGGATTCCGCAGAGCATCCTGAAAATGCCGCGTAGTAGGAAAGGCCGTAGTCTTCGGTAAGATAACGGAAGGGAAAACGATCGGCAAAGATGAGCGTGTCATAGGCGGCGGAATCGACCGCATCCTGATATTTTGCATCGAGAGCGGAGAGATTTGCCTTGTATTTTTCGACGTTGTCGGTGTAGACAGATGCATTGTCGGGGTCAAGAGCGGAGAGCTTTTTTGCGATATATGTGCAAATCTTCTCGGCGTTTTTTAAAGACAACCAGACATGCTCGTCGTCCTCGTGCTCGTGTTCTTCGTCTTCATACTCGTGTTCCATTCCGTCGAGAATCTCCTCTTCAAGAACGGCGTCGCCCAAAACATCAAGCATATTGACGGTTATCATTTTTTTGTTTCCGACGGCAGATAAGGCATCTTCGACCCATTCGTCCGATTCGCCGCCGACGTAAATAAACATGTCGCAACCGGCTATTTTTGCCATGTCATCTGCGGTGGGTTGATAACTGTGAAGGTCAACACTGTTGTCCAGCAGCATTGTGAGGCTGACGTTGTCAGCATTATCTCCGAGAATTTCACGTGTCCAATCATAAGCCGGGAAAATAGTTGTTACGACAGATATTTTGTCACTGTCGCCAAAGCCGTCACCAGAGCAGGATGCCGTACATATTGCGGCTCCGCAAATCAAAAATAAAGCCAAAACCAAAGAAATAATTTTTTTCATATATAATAAAAAACCTCCGAATTTAGATAGATATCTGTAAAAAAGGGTACAAAAACGGCAAGGGAAGCGCCAAAATGCGCAGAAGTCCGCGAATGTAGCAAAAGTGTAGACTTATCCCTTGCAAAAACAGTATCTATTTAATTCAGAAGTTTTACCTTAAGCAAGACCGGTGTTTCGTGCAAAAACGCCTGAGCGGTGCAGAGAATAAACTCATAGCCGATATATGTTAATGCAAGAAACAGCACGCACGGTAAGACGGCAGACGAAAGATTTTTGAGAACTTCGCTGACCGACGAGATAAGCGCGCAGATACGGCAACTCTCCCCGATACAGTCGTGTCCGGACTCGTGAGTAATAAAATAAGTCGAAAGGACAAAAGTAAAGATAATTAGTGTTGCGAAAAAGAGCACCAGAGCACGTTTTTGTCTTCTCATCTCACTTTTCTCCTTTCAAACTTATTTCAAATCATGCCGAAAAAATACTCGACAAAGTGTAATTAATTATGGGCTTCTTATGCCTTGAAATTCTTGCTTTCGCGGATATTTTCCACGCGGTTTAGCTGGTATAGTTGTCAAAATATCCCTGAACCAGCACGACGGGAGTACCCTTGTCACCGGAGCCTGAGGTCAGGTCGCACAGCGAGCCTATAAGATCGGTGAGCTGACGGGGGGTCGTACCCTGAGAAGCCATGTTTCCGACAAGGCTTGATCCGTCCTTTGCCTTAATAGACGCGGAGATAGCCTTTCGAAGCTCCTCGCCCGAGAGGTTGGCAAAGTCGTTGTCGGCGAGGTATTTGAGCTTAAGCTCGTTGGGCGTGCCGATAAGACCGTCTGTAAAAGCGGGAGAGACGACCGGGTCCGCAAGCTCCCATATTTTGCCCTGAGGGTCCTTAAACGCTCCGTCGCCGTAGACCATGACCTCAACGTGCTTGCCCGTTGCGTCAAGCATGTTCTTCTGAATGGCAAGAACAAGGTCGCGGCACTCGCGGGGGAAGAGTTTGATTTTGTCCTCCGTCGACTTGTTTGAGCCGAGAAGACCGTATTTTTCATTGCATCCGCTTCCGTTTACGGGAGCGTTCATGATATCGTCAAGCGAGCAGACGACCTTAGCGCCGTTTGCAAGAAGAATTCTCTTTGTGCGCGCACGCGTGTGAATGTCGCAGTTGATTATATGGTCTGCATAGGGAAGGATTGCCTTTGCCTGATTTGCAAAAATGATTTCGACCTCGGCACCGCACTCCTTTACGAGATTTCCGTAGTATTCAACGTAGTCAACACCGGTAAATTCGTGCTTTACGTAGCCGAAAAGCTCGCGGTATTTTTCAAGCGATAGAACGTCGGAGTAGGGGTTGACACCCGATTCGTCGACGGCATCCATGCTTATGAGATGATTTCCGACCTCGTCAGACGGGTAGCTGAGCATAAGAACGACCTTCTTGCAGCCCTTGGCGATTCCGCGCAAACAGATTGCGAAGCGGTTACGCGAAAGGATGGGGAAGATAACGCCGACGGTACCGCCTCCGAGCTTTGTACGGACGTCGGTTGCGATGTCGTCAACAGAGCAGTAGTTGCCCTGTGCGCGCGCAACAATAGATTCGGTGAGGCAGATAACGTCTCTGTCGTGGAAAGCAAAGCCCTCTGACTCTGCCGCTTCGAGGACGCAGGTTGTTACCATGCTTGCAAGGTCATCGCCCTCGCGGAATATGGGGCAACGGATACCTCTTGATACCGTGCCGACTCTTCTGGTTTTTTCCATAATATATTTCTCCTAAAATAAAATTCACGGGAATTATGCCGCAAAAACGCGGCAAAAAGGATCTTTGGTACCTAATTATATCAAAAAAAACGCCGAAATTCAATATATTTTCTTCAAAAAGTGTACTTTTAACATAAAGATAACAATTTTCGCACCAAAAGAGCTGAATTTTCTGCCGAGAGCGTTTTGCCGTGCGTGTTGACCTGTCAGGAAAATATCTCTTATTTACTGCTTTTGGGTTTTGTTTTTTTCTCGGAAGAATTGAGATTTGACCTTAGAGCGGCAGTCGGCGTCACAGGCGGTTTCGGCGGCTCGGGTGGTGTTTTGGGGACTTTTTTGAGCTTTTTTAAAGGTTTCATTGTGCCTCCTCACATGCTCTTGAAAAATGAATTTCACTTTGGAAATACTGCCGTAATTTTAAAAACATTTGGGTTTGATATTGCGGCGGAAATTTTCCCGTTGTGCGCGTTTACAATGGCTTTCGCCACCGAAAGACCTATGCCGTGACCGCCGCTCTCGGAGTTGCGCGACGTGTCGGCTCTGTAAAATCGGTCGAATATTCGGTCAAGCTGCTCGGGCTTTATTTCAAGCTCTGTGGTATTTGAAACCGTAAGAATTATCGAATGACCTTGTCCTGTAAGGCACAGCTCTATCTCACTGCCCTCGGCTGAATATTTCAGGGCGTTGTCGAGCAAAATCGAAACAAGCTCTGAGATCGCTTTGTCGTTTCCGTTGAGCGAGAGAAGCGGCTGAATATGGCAGGTCAGCGTTTTGCCTTGTGCTTTTGTCAAAGAAGAGAAGGAGTGAGTCGCGTCGGATACCACCTCGGAGACGGGAAAATCAATCTTTTGCATCTTATTCTCGGCTTCTTCCATGCGTGTCAGCAAAACAAGGTCGTCGGTAAGACTGCGCAAGCGGAGCGTCTGGCTTTTGATATCGGCAAGGCTCTCGTTTTCCTCACCAAGCTCCATTTCAAGAATGTCAACGTTGGCGTTGATAATGGTCAGCGGCGTTTTTATTTCGTGACCTGCATCGGTAATGAATTGTTTTTGCTTTTCCTGACTTTCGGCGATTGGCTTGATTATCTTGCCTGAGAGGATAAAAATGACAAAGAATCCTACGATAAGACCGATTACCGCCATAAAAATGCTTGCATACAGAAAGCTGTAAAAGGAGTCAAGCTTTCGTCCGCAGTCGAGGAAAGTGATACGTATGCCCGTTTGCTCGCGTTTGACTATGTATCGGAAGCTGCCTGCAAATCCGCTGTCGGAATTTTTACTTTGCACGTATTCCGCGTATTTTACAGCCTCAGCCTCACCCACCGAGCTTATTTTGCCGACGTCCGTGTTTATCACGTTGCCGTGCTCGTCTGAAAGCACCCAAAAAAATCTTGATTCATAAGGCGTTTCGGGTGACATGTGCGGCGGCAGCCTGTCGTTTGGCTTGTCGCCGGATTCGGGGAACGTACCTTTGTTTTGAGAGAGAAAGGACAGTGTTTTGTCGGCTTCCTCTATCACCGAATTATAGTTTATTAAATTCATCCCCGAGATAATGACCGCAAGCAGAAGCGCGATTGTCACCATAGCGAGAAGAATGAATTTTGTTTTCAGTTTGCGTATCATGAAACCTCCTCAAGAGAATAGCCTATGTTGCGCGAGGATCTTATCGTGACGTTTGCGCCGAGTGCCGTCAGTTTTTTGCGGAGATAGGAGACGTAGACCCACACCACGTTAATTTCCGCATCGTTATCAAATCCCCAAATATGCTCCATAAACTGCTCGGCGGAAATTATGCGTCGTGGGTTTGAGATAAGCATCTCCATCATTTGAAATTCCTTGTTTGCAAGGCGGAAGCTGCCGCTCTCACCTGCAAGCGTGTACGTGGCGCGATCGAGCGAGATATTGCCAAAACGGAGCTTGCTGTCGACCTCTGCCGTGTTTCTCGTAATGGCGCGTATCGCGGCAAGCAGTTCTTTTGTGTCAAAGGGCTTTGTGAGATAATAATTCGCTCCGCTGTCAAGCCCCGTTACCTTGTCGTCGATTTCGGATTTTGCGGTCAGTATCAGTACGGGGATTTTGTTGCCCGATGCGCGCAGCTTTTTGAGCGCGGTTATACCGTCCATTTTGGGCATCATAATATCGAAAATTGCAACGTCATAGTTGCCCGTGCTGAGATACTCGAGAGCATCCACACCGTTATATACCGCGTCTGCGGAATAATTGTTCTTTTCAAATATTTTAATGAGGGCGCGAGCGAGCGTTCTCTCGTCCTCGGCAAGTAAAATCCGCATATTTTTCATCTCCTCTGAGTTTATTTTACCATGAAGCAAAGATACTTGCAAGGGCATTTCTGCGTATATTATATCACAAGTAAAAATGCTTGCTTGCAAGGGCATTTTTACGACGTGATTCAAGGGCGCAGGCACGCGTAGCGTGCACAGGGCGAAGCCCCAAGACTTGCGGTAGCAAGGATTTCTGCGTATATTATATCATAATTTTAGCGCGAAAACCTTAACTGAAATAAAAATTTTTCTTTTTTAGTTTGTTTAAGGTTTGCGGATTATACTTTCGCCGTAAGCGAGAAACGAGAGTGACTGTACGTACTCAAAATTTCCGAGCCTTACAAAAAGGGAGGATCTTTATATGAAACTTTTTAAAAAACCTACTGTTATTCTTTTGGCGGTATTCCTGTCATTCTGTACGCTCGGAACAATAGCGGTTGATGCCGATGACGGAAATGTAAACAAAATAGTGCTTTATTCTTCGCAGAGTGGGGAGAATTATGAAAACAGTGCCACGCTCAACGGCGTATCGGTTCCCGAATATGATTATACATGGCACGCAGATTCCACCGAAGCGCACGACGAAGTAAAAAACTCGCCTGCCGAATATTATACGGGAACGAAGCCCTCGGGTGACGATTCGGTGTATATCGCACACGACATCGTGTACTACCCGGAGCTTGATGAGAGTAAATTTCAAAAAGTAAATTACGACGGCGAGACCGAATGGGTATATATGTATGAGGCGGAGGGATACGAGGATTATATCTTCTCAACACTTCCCGTGCTGAAGAGCGGATTCCCGACTCAGATGATGCACTCTGCAGATGAAGCGTATCAGAATGCGGTTCTGCACATAACGAAGCCCGGCACATACGAGCTTTGCGGAGAATGGCACGGACAGATACTCATTGACCTTGGCGATGAGGACGATGTGTATTTCGACCCCACGCAAAAGGTCACGCTGATACTGAACGGTGTGGATATCACGTGTACCGTCGCGCCCGGCGTTATCTTCAAGAGCGTATACGAGTGCGACAATGCGTGGGAAGATGCTTCAAGCTACAGTTATGTCGTTGACACGACCGATGCAGGAGCCAATGTGATCTTGGCGGACGGCAGTGAAAACTTTGTCTCGGGAACGAACGTATTTCGCATTCTGAAGACCAAATTCAAGGACGACTCGTCGACCGATGCGTACCCTGCGCAAAAGAAAAGCTATAAGACCGACGGCGCGTTCTACTCATATGAGAGTATGAATATCTCGGGCGGTGAGGTCGGAGACGGAATTTTGAATATTACCGCGGGCTTTGAGGGACTTGATACCGAGCATCACCTGACAATATGCGGCGGCAACATCAACATTTATTCGCAGGACGACGGCATCAACGTCAATGAGGACGGCGTGTCGGTACTCACCGTTAACGGCGGAAGTCTGCATATCTGTGCGGGACTCGGCTCCGAGGGCGACGGAATAGACTCGAACGGCTTTCTTGTCATCAACGGCGGAACGGTCATATCTACCGCAAATCCCGCATCGGACTCGGGACTTGACTCGGACTGCGGCTCGTACGTCTTCGGCGGTACGGTAGTCTCTCTCGGCTCGACGATGGATTGGGCAGAATCCGACGGCGGCTCCGCGTCGGCTCAGCCCGTGCTGAATATGCGTTTCGGAGGCACGCAAAGCGCAGACGAAGCGATAATTATTACCGACACCGACGGGAAGGTCGTGTTTGCATACGACCCCGACCGAGACGAGGTCACAGGCTCAAACGCAAGAACCTACAGCGGCGCAATCATCTCGGCTCCCGGCCTGAAGATAGGCGGCGGCTATCACATCTATATCGGCGGTGACGTCACGGGAAGTGAAAAATCGGGTGTTTATGATATATCCACCGTAACGGGGTTTGAAGGATCGACCATGCAATGCTATTCGGGTAATACCGTCGGCGGCATGGGCGGCGGAAACAAGGGCGAAATGCAGGGTGGTATGCGCCCCGACGGCGAGCGTCCGTCAATGCCCGAGGGCGGCATGCGGGATGATATGACTCCGCCTGACGGGGATGTCGGCGGAGAACGCCCTGATATGAATGGCGGTATGCAGGGAGAAATACCCGACGGCAACTTCGGCGGCGGACAGGGCAGTTTCGGCGGCGGACAGGGGATTTTCGGCGGACAGAGCATCACGGGTGCAAATTGCACGGGTGAGACCGTGTTTACGCTTTCAAATCAAGTAAATGCCTTTTCTTCGGTTTCGGATTATAGACATTCTTTGATAAAGGTAGAAGGAACAGAAGCCGAATACGGACAGAACGGAAGCGAGGAGCACTATGTTTGCTCTGTTTGCGGAAAGATATTTGCGGATGAAAATGCGGCACTTGAGCTTGCGCAGTCCGACATAACGATTCCGTCAAAGAGCCATACGGTCTTGATAATCGCGCTTTTCTTCATGGGCTTCTGCGTTTTGGCGGTCGGCGCGACGGTTATTGTATTCGTTTGCAAAAAAGGTAAAAAACAAAGGAATAGAGAATAAATAAGTTTTCCGCCGTTGCGAGACAGACTGCAACGGCGGAAAAATTTATATACTACGTAGTATATGCTATAAGGCACCTCAAAAACACTCAAAAAGATATTGAAAAAGGAGTCGAAATATGGTACAATATACACAGCGTGAAGACATGCGGCATGAAAATTATTTTTATCCTTTGACTACTTGCCGCAAGTGCTGAACGCA
>JBJDZM010000120.1:56617-71363 GCA_051867975.1 Eubacteriales bacterium
TGAAAATTATTTTTATCCTTTGACTACTTGCCGCAAGTGCTGAACGCAAGCGTTCAGTCCGAGTCATATTTATGGAATAATGTGCGGCATGAAAATTATTTTTATCCTTTGACTACTTGCCGCAAGTGCTGAACGCAAGCGTTCGGTTCCGGTAGCTGTGAACCGCTCCTTGCAGGCAGGGGGTTCAATTCGCCGTTTGCGTTTTTTCAAAAACAAATTGCGGATTTTATTCCGAGAACTGAGATTTTAAAGAAAAATGAGGAAACAGAAAAATGATGGAGAAGATCAAAGAGGGAATTTACAGGATCAAGATACCGTTTGAGACGATATATACGTCGTCTTTCGTGCTCATAGAGGGTGGAGAAGCCGTCGTGCTTGATTTCGGCTCAAATGACAATGATTGTGAGACCTATATCATACCCGAGCTCGATGCTCTCGGGGTAAATGTCAGATATTTGGCGGTAAGCCATGCGCACGGCGACCATTGCGGCGGTATAGGCGCGATGATGAAAAAATACCCGTCGGCGAAGGTACTTCAGATGGGTAGACAATGGTGTGACATCCCGGCAACCGACAGGGAGGTCGTTTTGGGACGTTTCAAACTCGTTGCACTGAAGGGACACAGCGACGACGGCATGGCGATACTTGATACAAGGACAAATTCACTTGTAAGCGGAGACGCGCTTCAGGTGTGGGGCGTTGACCGCTGGAAGACCTATTTTACCGACTATGACCTTTATATTGAAACGCTCCAAAAGGTGATAGAGCTTGATGTCGACACGATAATTGCCGCACACGAATACGAGCCTTGCGGATATATCGCCGAGGGTAAAGAAAAAGTCGCTGTTTATCTTGACGAGTGCAGAAAGGCGGCGGACAGCAAAAAGAATAACGGATAACAAAATAACAGCTTATCGGTTGTCTGTTTTCTGTACGAAAAACAAAATTCACAGGGGCGGAACGAATTGCGTATCCGTTTCCCAAAAAATACAATAAAATTTTCTTTTTGTTAAATATTTACATAGATTTATATGATATAATATATTCACCGAGTAAAATTCCACAAAAACAAAAGAGAGGTTTTAAAAATGGCAAACAGAATCGTATTGAATGAAACAAGCTACCACGGCGCAGGCGCGATCAAAGAGATCGTCGGCGAAGTAAACAGAAGAGGTCTTAACAAGGCTTTCGTATGCTCCGACCCCGACCTTGTAAAATTCAAGGTTACGGACAAGGTTTTGGATGTGCTTGAGGGCGCAGGTCTTGCATATGAGCTTTACAGCAACATCAAGCCCAATCCCACGATTGAAAACGTACAGACGGGTGTTGAGGCTTACAAGAAGAGCGGCGCGGATTACATAATCGCTATCGGCGGCGGCTCGTCTATGGATACCGCAAAGGCGATAGGAATTATCATCAACAATCCCGAATTTGAGGACGTTCGCTCGCTTGAAGGCGTAGCTCCGACAAAGAAGCCCAGCGTTCCGATCATTGCAGTTCCCACGACCGCGGGAACAGCCGCCGAGGTTACGATAAACTACGTTATCACCGACGTTGAAAAGAAGCGCAAATTCGTTTGCGTTGACGTTCACGACATTCCCGTCGTTGCAATCGTTGACAGCGACATGATGAGCACAATGCCCAAGGGTCTGACTGCCGCGACCGGTATGGATGCGCTGACTCACGCTATCGAAGGATATATCACAAAGGGTGCATGGGAAATGACCGATATGTTCCACCTGAAGGCTATCGAAATTATCGCAAAGTCGCTCCGCGGCGCAGTTGCAAACGAAAAGGAAGGCAGAGAGGGTATGGCTCTCGGTCAGTATATCGCAGGCATGGGATTCTCAAATGTCGGACTCGGCATAGTTCACTCCATGGCTCACGCTCTCGGTGCGGTTTACGATACTCCTCACGGCGTAGGCAACGCTATACTTCTTCCCACTGTTATGCGCTATAATGCAGAGGCAACGGGTGAGAAGTACCGTGATATCGCAAAGGCGATGGGTGTCGAAGGAGTTGACAAAATGACTCTTGCCGAAGCTCGCGAAGCTGCGTGCGACGCTGTTGCGCAGCTTTCCAAGGACGTAGGTATTCCTCAAGACTTGAAGGGAATCGTAAAGGAAGAGGATATTGACTTCCTCGCGCAGTCCGCAATGGACGACGCTTGCCGTCCCGGCAACCCCAAGGATCCCACAAAGGAAGATATTATCGCGCTGTATAAATCTTTACTTTGACAAAAGAATAATGAAATAACAAAGGACCGCCTCTTCGCAGGAAACTGTGAAGGGCGGTTCTCGGCTTGAAGGGTTACGGCAGATGTTTCTGATACTACATCATTACACATAAAAAACAGTTTTACGCGCCATACTATCACTGAGGTGATGAAAATGAAATCAATCTGGAATATTTCGGCAGAGCGCCCGCATTTTGAGAGCTTGGGCGGTGATATAGATGTCGATGTTCTTATCGTCGGCGGAGGAATAACCGGAATTTTATGTGCGCACACTCTCGGGGATGCCGATGTTAACTATGCTCTTGTCGAGGCAGACAAAATATGCGGCGGAATAACGCAAAATACCACGGCAAAAATAACCGTCCAGCACGGCTTGATTTACGACAAACTTATTCGTGAATTCGGAATCCCAAAAGCGAGGCAATATTTTGAAGCCAACAATGACGCTCTGAAAGAATACCGCAGACTCTGCGCCCACATCGACTGCGATTTTGAGGAAAGCGACGCTTATGTATATTCAATAGACGACAAAGGCAAGATAGAAAAAGAAGCTAAAGCATATGAAAAATTAGGTATAAAAGCAGAATTGACAAGCAAGGTGCCGCTTCCGTTTTCTGTTGCGGGCGCGTTATGTGTACGCGGGCAAGCAAGGTTCAACCCTCTGAAATTCTTATACGAAATTTCAAAGGACTTACGGATTTACGAGGGGACAAAGGCTGTTGAGTTTGCCCCGGGCAGGGTTCGAACCAATCGAGGAAATATACGCGCGAAGAAAATCATAGTTGCCACACATTTCCCGATTATCAACAAGCACGGCGGTTTTTTTGTTAAAATGTATCAACACCGTTCGTATGTGCTTGCACTGAAGGATGCTCCTCGAATTGACGGAATGTATATTGATGAAAACGAAAAAGGGCTTTCGTTCAGAAATTACGGTGAGTATTTGCTTCTCGGCGGCGGAAGCCATCGCACGGGCAAATCCGGCGGAAATTGGCGCGAGCTTGAAGAATTTGCCGCCAAATACTACAAGAACGCAAAAGAAGTGTGCCGTTTTGCCACACAAGACTGCATGACACTTGACGGGGTTCCTTACATTGGCAGATATTCGCCGAAAACCGAAGGACTATATGTCGCGACAGGATTTAACAAGTGGGGAATGACCTCTGCAATGGCGGCGGCGATGATACTGCGTGACGAGATTTTGGGAAAACACAATCGCTATGCCGAGGTCTTTTCTCCGTCAAGGAGCATATTAAGACCGCAGCTTGCCCTGAACCTTTTTGAAACGACTATAAACCTTTTGACGCCGACAGCACCGCGCTGTCCGCACTTAGGCTGCGCACTCAAATACAACAAAGCCGAGCATACATGGGACTGCCCATGTCACGGCTCAAGATTTACAAAAGACGGAAAACTTATCGACAATCCTGCCACGGATGACAGATCGGGGGGCTGAGCCATAAACTCAGCCTCTTCGCGCGTCGTATTTTTTTCGTGTCAATTTATTTCAGTATGGTGATTTACATATCGGAGGAAATGTGGTACAATATAAACAGCATGAAGATGAAAAAATTTTCTTTTTTCTGTAAGATATTGAATTTGATTTACGACTTTATAGGTGAAGAGCCTTTAGGAGCTATGTGAGGAGGTGACTGTATGGAAGACGAAAAAATCGTTACGCTGTATTGGGAGCGCAATGAAAACGCTATTCGGGAGACCGAGTTGAAATACGGTAAATATTGCTACACAATCGCATATAATATTCTTCACTCGCACGAAGACTCGGATGAATGTGTCAACGAGACTTGGAACAGCGCATGGAATGCCATGCCGCCCGAAAAACCAACTAAGCTGCCGTGCTTTCTCGCTCGTATTACCCGAAATATTGCCATAGACCGATTTCGGTATGCCAGCGCACAAAAACGCGGCTCAGAGGCAGAAAGTGCTATTGATGAATATTGGGAATGTATTCCGAACGGTGATGCTCCGATTGAGGATGAATTGGTGCTGAAGCAGGCAATCAATGGGTTTCTTGCAAGTCTTGATACCCGAACCCGTGTCATATTTATGCGCAGGTATTGGTATTCGATGAGTGTCAAGGATATTGCAGACGGCATGCGCCTTTCGGAAAGTCATATCAGTGTCATCCTGCATAGGACCAGAAGAAAATTCAAAGATTATCTTACGAAAGAGGGAATATTTGTATGAAGAAAAAGAATTGGTTTCGAAGCTTTTGCCTTGCCGATGATAAATACATTGCCGAGGCGCATCCCGATAATGTGATCAAACCGAAAAGAAATAAGGTGGTTATTTCACTTGTGGCAGCATGTGCGTGCTTTGCGCTCCTTATTTGCAATTTGTGGCTCTTTATTCCGTTTAACACCAACCCACCCGACGTTTCGCAATACGAGGACAGTGAGTATTACGGTCTCATTCAGAAACTGAACGTACTTACATTTGAGCAACCAAAGTACAAAAACAATGCCGCCAAGCTCTGGGCAGGGCTGAAAAATATTTCATTTGGTGCAATAAAAGGTGAGATTGATGCAATGCCGGAGATTGACGCGGATAATGTCGCGGAGATTGAAACCGGTGATTACAAGGAGATCACCGATAACCAAGTTGCAGGCATTATTGAAGCCGACCGCATCAAACGCAGCGACACACATATTTATTATCTTGACAATGAGGTGCTTCGTATCTTCTCCATTGACAAAGAAAATACAAAAGAGGTTGGCAACTACACTCTCTACGGTGAAAGCAAGAACTTTTATTTAGACCAGTGGGAATTCTACCTTTCCGACGATTGCAAAACCGTAACGGTAGTCACGCAGTATTATGAGAAAACCGATAACAACCCAAACCGTTATGTTGATCTGATCTCGCTTGACGTCAGCGATCCTGCCAATATTGTCAAGAAGGATGAATTCAACATTACGGGAAATTATATATCGTCCCGTAAAACAAACGGAAGCATCCTGCTCTTGACCGAGTTCGTTATCAACAAACAAGAACTTGATTTTGATGATGAAACTACCTTCCTTCCTCAAATTGACGAAGGCAACGGCGCACACAGTATTCCCGCAAGCGGAATCGTATCTCCCGATAATCTCAGCAACACTCGCTACACTGTTGTGATGAAGCTCGACGAGAGTACGCTCGACCTTGAAGGGACTGCGGCATATCTCTCCTATTCCGAGGATGTGTACGTTTCCGAAAATCATGTATTTTTGACTCATGTGTTCGCAGATAAAAAGGAAAACGAGGATGGCACGATCACGAGAAATTCTATGACTGAGATTTCCTGCTTGACCTATGGTGGCGACAGCTTTGAAAGAAAAGGAACCGTCACTGTCAGAGGTTACGTCAAGGATCAGTGGAGCATGGATGAATATGAGGGCATTCTCCGTGTTTTCACTACCACTAATGCTACAACCATTCGTGAGCAGTATTATGACAACGGAACTGTATCTGCTGAGATCCTTCAGACTGCAACCGGACTGTCCAATGCAAGCCTGTATTGCATCGACCTTAACTCTTTTGATGTCGTTGCATCTGTGATCGATTTTGCACCTCCGCGCGAGGAAATTCAGTCGGTCAGATTCGACAAGGAAACAGCATATGTTTGCACATCTATTGAAATGTCAGACCCCGTATTTTTCTTTGACCTGTCCGATCTTAATAACATCAAATATAAGGACACCGGCACGATTGAGGGCTTCTCCACCTCTCTTATTAACCTCGGAAACGGTTATCTTCTCGGCATAGGCAGGGGCGGAAGCTGGAGCGGCTTTAAGGTTGAAGTGTATGAGGAAACCGAGGACGGTGTTCGTTCTGTATGCTCGTATGAGCTTGAGAACGCATATTATTCAACCGAATATAAGTCCTATTACGTAGACCGTCAAAATCAGCTTGTAGGCATTGGCATTGCAGATAATAGCTACAATGACTATAATGAAAGGAACAGATATATTCTCCTTCATTTTGACGGATATGAGCTTGTAGAGCTTGTTAACGTACCCCTTGCCGGTGACCCCGCCAATATGCGCGGAGTTTATATCGACGGCTATATGTATATGTTTGGTTTCAACGACTTTAAGGTGGAAAAGGTTTTTGATTAACGGGCAATAAGAGCCCAAGAGCAGATTAGTTGAAAAAACAGAATTAAGGGGCTGTAGAAAAACTCCGATTTTTGGCAAATTCTTTGTAAAATAACTACACAAAAACAGGGCTTTCTCCGGTTGAAAACCTTGTTTTTTGTGCATTATGCGAGTTTTGCAACAGCCCCCTTTTTCTTGACTTCAGCAGGTCAGTTTTTGGTGTTATGGGGCGAACCGACGAAAATGTCAAGTTTAAAGAATAAAAAAAGAATAAAGCATAGGGAATAAAACAAAAAGCAGCGTAATGTTTTGCAACATTTCTGCAAATAAAAAAAGCCAAACGCTCGGCTGATAAGCATTTGGCTATGTACGCGGAAGGCTGTTAATATGCAACTCAAATATTGAGGGCTGACAGTTATTTATTCTGTCAGCCCTTGGGGCTACTTATTGATAGACCACCAAGCAACAATGTGTGCCGTTCGCGTTTATTAAAATATTCTCTCCGTTATCGGAATGAACATGTTTTAGAGTTACGTTGTCATCTTCTGTTATTGGCTTCATATAAGAGATTCGTATTTCGGAAACGGAGTCGTTTTCGAAGAAGTCCTTCGGCAATGCCTCCATTGCCAGATCAACATAACGGGTATTATGCATATGTCCGTTAAAATCAATATCGCTACGGCGTAATTGAAGTTCTTTTTCCGAGGTGAACTCTGACGGTGCACGCAGTCTTTGTGCGTCCTCAAACAGAGTTTTTTCTTCGGGCTGATATGAGCCAAACAATTCTTCGCTAATGCGTGTAAGTTTTGATGTTGCAAGGTCAAACAAAGCAAACTTTGCCTCTGCCAGGATAAGCTCAGTGCCGTTTTCATCGGTCAAAAGGAAGTCCCGATACACGGCGCTTGCAGGAGCCTTGCCGCGAACCCATGTGGTGATGCGTAAAGACTCACCGTTTTCGGGACGGCGAATGATTTTCACACGCCACTCTGTCAAAATCCACGCAATACCATTCTTATTAGCGTCCGCAAGACTATCACCTGCCATTGCGGAATGGTCGCTTCCCGCACTTTCTAAAATTTGCAAAATAGCCTCATAGGATAGTTTTCCGTAACGGTTATAATCACTCGGTCTTGGTGTGTATGTTTTTTGATAATACATAAACATCCCCCATTTAGTGATTTTTCGTGATGTCTTGCCAATTTGCGTTATTGAGAATTTCCGCGTCCTCACCGATAAATACGTTTCCCGCCTCCGTATCATCTTTCAAGTGATACATAAACCAAGCGGTCATATATCCGTCGGCATTTGTAAGCATATCACCGTGATCGGTATTCACACGTCTTGCATATATTTTCATAATATCATCGGAGAGCGTTTCGTAATTCTCCTGCAAAGCAGACAGGGGCGCAATACCCGAATCCTTTTCATTTCCCGCGTCAACTTGTAATGTTCCCGCCGTCATAAAATACGGAATATTGATCTTGCTGACATCGTGTTCCCATTTCAAAGCGGCCGCAAGTTCGCGGTGCGGTGCGCTTGCCGTGTAAATTGTTTTATAGTAACTTCCGTTTTCGTGTTCGGTTACTGCGCTGATCGCACCGATACCGCCCTGTGAATGTCCCGCTATACCAATGTTGGCGGTATCAATCTTTCCGTAGAAAATGCTTGATGTATCTTTGTTGCTATCAAGCATAAAATCAAGACTTTCGGCAGAGGAAAGACCGTTCCACGATTCACCGTCCTCGTTTCCAATCACGATAAAGCCCCAAGAGGCGAGATGGTCAAAGATAGGCTCATACTTTGAAGCAGGCACACCCGTTCCGTTTGCCATCACGACAAGGGGATACGTAGTGTCGGAGCTTGTCATTTTGGTAGGATACCAAATCTTGAACTGTCCGATTTTTTCACTGCCGGCATCATATTCGACATAAGATACCTCGTATGTACCTTTGTTCGTGTATTTCTGCTCCAACGGCTTATCGGTCACGACGCTTTCAAAGTAATTTTCTTTTACCTGAGGCTGTTTTGACGCCCAGATGAAGAACACCACCAACGCCACGATCAAAGCTGCGATAATACCAACGATAATCAACAATACTTTCAAAAATTTTTTCATAAGCGCTCCTTGTTTTTTTTCTCTTGACATTTCAGAAAAATGATGATACAATTGTATCACATCTAATCCATTTCGTCAATAGCTTATAAAGGTTGAGAAACAAAGGAGCGAAATTGTATCACATGAATAAAAAGCAAGAGACAAACGAGTTTGTAAAGGAATGTATCACGACAGCCCTTTTACAGATGATGAAAAAGCAACCGTTTGAAAGTATTTCCGTCACTGAGTTAACCCAAAAAGCGGGAGTCGGCAGAGTTTCCTTCTACCGCAATTTTGAAAGCAAGGAGGATGTCATCCGCAAGCATCTCGGAAAACTCATTAAGGAATGGGGCGAGGATTTTGAGAAAAACGGGAGCCCCGACACGCTGATTGAAAGCCTGTTTTCACATTATTATAAGCACAAGGATCTTTTCATTTTGTTGTATCGCAGAGGGCTTGCACATATCAGCCTGCAAAACGTACTCGATGTTTGCGGTCCGGCTCCGGATCAGGATAATATGACCGCCTACACGCGCGCGTGGTTCTGTCACGGACTATACGGATGGATCGAGGAATGGTTCAAGCGAGGTATGCCGGAAACACCTGCTGAAATGGCGAAATTATTTGAAGGATCGCTACCAAAGAATGTTTAATGCTTTCTTTGCCTACGATTCAATATTTGAGTTTATTACGATTCATCACCGTTATATCACGACATTTGCAGCAAAATGTTCAGTATATCGGCGATGTTTCTATCAAGATATATCGACTTATTGTCGATTTCTTTCGGGCAAAGCATCTCGCCTGAATTGATGCAGGTGTACACGGCGTTTGCATTACTCGCTGTCATCCTCCAAAATGGATATTTTATGATTGAATGTTCGCGATCTTTGAATTTTTTGAAATGTTTGCTGTCATCTGTTTTTCCTTTCTGCAAATAAAAAAAGCCAAACGCTCGGCTGATAAGCATTTGGCTATGTATGCAGAAGGTTTATTCTTTGTCTTCAGCAGGTCAATTATTGCGATTCGCCGGTTTGAGTTCTTTGATATGTACGATGGATTGATTTCGAAAAATACTTATTTCTGCTTTTCGGGGGTTCGAATCCTCTTGGAGAAGAGATGGACTTGTTTTGTAATATACTATTTGAAAACATTTTGTGACTAACACAAAAAAACGAAAGAGGTTGAAACCTTGTCGAGGGTTCAAGTCCTTCCGGTCGCTTGCGCTCATAATGAAATTCTTAAAAAAGTGCATTCTCGATAGTTCGAATCCTTCGACTCGAAAAAAATCGAAAATGGATCTATGGAAATTCGAACAATCAAATGAAAAAAACGGGGGAGGATCTTAATTGTTTTCCTTCGCCGTGTTGATGGAGGCGATCAACATTCTGCGGATTGAACCGCAATTGTGAAGAACGCTTTTTGAAATCTCATCTGAAATGATATTTGCTTTTTGCGCAATCTCAATCCAATATTCCGTTTCGTAACATTCTTTTAGGGATATTTGTAATTTGGCAACAAAATCTGCCTTGCTGTGAGCATACTTTGCCTCTCGGATATTTGCACCGATACTTGTGCCGCTTCTCTCAAGTTGATTTGCCAAGGAATAATGTCCTTTGATGCCGTCGGTCAAATTCAAAATCTCAACCGCAAATTCGGTTGACATATCTGCGAGCTTGTTTTCTGCCATAGTCATCACCTCTTTCGAATATCATTATATCACAAGTAAAAATGCTTGCTCGCAAGGGCATTTTTACGACGTGATTCAAGGGCGCAGGCACGCGCAGCGTGCGAAGGGCGAAGCCCAAAGACTTGCGTTAGCAAGGATTTCTGCGTATATTATATCACAAAATCAAAAATAGTCAATGAAATCGTGGCGTTGCCACGATGAAATCCTCACTTTGTTCGGATGAAATCTTCGGCGTACCGCCTCAGATGAAATCCAATCCGCCTCCCATCTCCCCGCGAAGCGGGATTTCATCGCGAAGCGATTTCATCCACCAAAGGTGGATTTCTTCCGCCAGCGGCGGATTTAACTGAAAAAAGCAGATTGCTTACGCAACCTGCTTTTTTCTTGGCACACTATTACAAAATAGATCCCTACCACAAGTTTTTTCGAAATCGATCCATGTTTCAAAGTCAGCGGATAGACTTATCCCTTGGTGATGATGGGAGTTGCACATGACCGCTGTCTTCCGGGGTGCTACTCCATGTTTGTAAACGAATCTATGTAAACTACCATTGAGGAGGCTCAGCCTTTTGACTACAGAATAGCAGATACTATTCTTCGGACTCACCTTCGTAAGCTCTGCACACACGATCTACGCCGTATTTTAATAAGGCGTTTTCGCATTCGAGAATAAAGTGACGATAATCCCAAATGACGTCATGACCGTCCCGAGTTACATGAATGTTCGATTCTCCCGTCGAATCAATCTGATCAATAAAATCAGCGAATTGTTCAGGAGAAACATCATCCAAGATACCTCTACCTTTTCCGTTGATAATTTGAGGATACCTTCTTCCGGCACCTCTCGCCATATCAGCGATGGACAGCACACGAATATCGAATATTTGAGAACAACCGTAATCATAAATCATTTCCATTGTATCACCGACAGATATATTCAGATCCTGCAGTTGCACCTGTGTTGCATCGATTGCATCTTCGATATCGCTTTCTTCCAAAATCATGGGCAGAACATAAGGTGTGTCTTCATATGAAAACTCAAATGCATGATAAGCTAAAGTATCGAAAGTATGAAGAATCAAGTAGCCGAGTTGAGCAATTGTGTTCTTGCTCGATACTTCTACAGTTCTCCAAATCTTATCCTCGAAATCCTTATAAGCTATATGCAAGGTATAGACTTGAGCTTTCAATAATTTCACCTCCCATTATGAACTCATCTTATTATACCATTTTTGGGGGATTAGTTCAAGTCGTTTGTGTGAATTTTTATGTACAACCAATGTTATCCTTGGTGCAGATATCTCATCGACATCTAAAAATCCTGCTGGCAACAGCCTCCTGTTTTAATATGAAAGACTTTAGTCACAGATGTCGGTCTGCGTTTTCATAACCTCTTGATCAAGGAGTAGAATGCACAGTATGTACCTTGCGGTTCTATTTTTCATACCGCAAGGTTAAGGAGAATATGAAATGAATCTACATAGCGAGGAGGTAGCACTATGTACCTGCGTTGCCGCAGGTGAAGATTTTATCCTTCAAAATCTCGTTCTACGAGAGGTTCATGTTCGAAGCAAGGCATGTCATCGTCATCGTCATCTTCGTATTCATCATCAGACTCACCATCTGTGAAGAGTTCTGGACTGAGATATTCTTCGTCAAGGAGGTCAAGGAAATCGAAGATTTCCTCACAGACATCTTCCGAATACGGGATCTGAATGGCTTTGTTGCCGAAGGCGAGAACGAAGGGAGTGTTTTTGTGGTGAGCCTTTGTCTGTTCAACGTAGGCAATGAACTCATCAACGTTCTTTACGATACACTTGGCGATGGCTTGACGAAGAGATTTTCGAAGATCATTGAAGATTTCGGAGGTTTCTGCCAATGTCTGATCATAGATCTGCTTGCTGTCGAAATCATCATAAGGAGAGATGATTCGAATATTCGCTTCGTGAAGCATCATCATGATATCGGAACAGATTTCGGGCTTGTCTGCCAAGGTGCGGAAGGTGGGGATAATCAGTACACCACACTCCATGCTACGCATTTTTTTAATGACCTTGGCAGCATCCAAACAATTGGGAGCTTTGTCCTGATAGATCGCCTTGATAACGCTTCTTTCCCTCGTGAAATCGTAGACGATTTCGAGCTTTTTGTTCTCGGAATGAAAGCGATTCATGCTCTCCAAGACATCGGAAACATTGACGTGTTCCGCATTTCGCTTGGGGATGAAAGAAAGCAGACAGGCACGAAGGTGAATGGCGTGGGTATTGGGTTTGTTTACGGTGTTGTTCATAGTGAACCTCCAAAGAATAAGTATTCATAGAATATCTCTATGTATGGCGGACTCTGCCGCCAAAAAAGATTGCCCAAGGGTATCTCACCTCGGGCTTTGGTCTTTTCTTTGATTACTGTGGGTTAGAATTTGGCTGTTGTGCGGAATCCATTGGAGAGGATGATCGTCATCTCGTGTTCGTTATCGATTCGGATTTGCGCTATGAGCTGTCGGATGACTTGATTATTGAACTCTTGAATGTTCGCACTCGCTGTATCTATTTGGGCGAAGAGTGCTTCAAGTCGAGATTCGATGTCGAGTTTCGGACGTATTTTGGTTTTCTCGACTTCGAGCAGTTGCTTGAGGTCCTTGATGTTATCGGAGATTCGTTTGAATTCGGTTTCAAACTCTGTCTTATTTCCTCTTTCTGCAGTTATGCGTATCACCCTCATTAAGTCATTTTCTTGTTCCTTGATTTGCTGTTCAAGGGAGGTGATGCACATATCAGCACCTGTATCGAGGAGGGTTGTGGCGAGGGCAGCTTTCAGTTCGTCCTTCAGTTCCTCTTTTCTGCTTGACAGGTCGGAGATGGCATCGAGGATGGCTTGATGAAGACCTTCTTCCTCGATGGTGAAGGAGCCGTCACACTTGCTTTTGCCGTAGTCCATTCGAGTTGTGCATCTCCATACCACCTTTCTTTGTCCATGGTGAGTCCACACACATCTTCTGTATGGTGAACCGCAGTGACCGCAGACAAGGATATCTGTGAGTGCGTATTTACTACTGTATCTGCTTTTCTTAGGGGCTTCATCTGTGCCGGGCATGGTTACCTTTTTGGCATTCCGCTTGGCATATTCTACCTGCACTTTGTCGAATAGTTCACGATCCACGATGGCTTCGTGATGGTCTTGGAGATAGTGTTGGATGACCTCGCCATTGTTCTTCACTCGCTTGTGTGTGAGGAGGTCAGAGCAGAAGGTTTTTTGTGTGAGTACATCTCCCTTGTATTTTTCATTTCGGAGAATTACCTGCAGGACTGCAGGATACCATTTCGTATTCTTTTTGCTTGGGGTAGGTATTTGGTTCTCGTTCAAATATGCACAGATTGCTGACAAGCTGTCACCTGCGTAGTATCTTTCGAAGATATTGCGTATTACCTTGGCTTCGTCCTCTTTGACCTTGAGAATGTCTTGCTTCTTGGTTTCGGGATTGTACACTCTCTCGTAGCCGTAGACATCGCATGTGAAGGTGACCTTCCCCTCGGAGAAGGCGTGGCGTACACCCCACGTTACGTTCTTGCTGATAGATTCGGATTCTGCCTGTGCGAAGTACCCCATGATGGTTATCATGGCCTCGCTTGTTTCTGTAAGTGTGTTGATGTTTTCTTTCTCGAAGA
The DNA here is from genome assembly GCA_051867975.1 of Eubacteriales bacterium. Classification (GTDB taxonomy): domain Bacteria; phylum Bacillota; class Clostridia; order Oscillospirales; family CAG-272; genus SVTX01. The sequence goes on from JBJDZM010000120.1 coordinate 70,404, forward strand.
TGACTCCGATTCCGAGAGCTTTCAGTTCTCTGATATATTCGAGGCAGTCGACGGTGTTTCGTGAGAATCTTGAGATGGATTTTACGAGAATGAGGTCGATTTTCTTCTGTCTGCATTTCTTTATCATCTTGAGGAATTCCGGGCGCTTTTTTGCCATCGTACCCGTGATGCCTTTGTCTGCGAAGATACCTGCATTGATCCAATCGGGATGCTTGGCAATCTCTGCTGTGTAATGCTCGATTCACGATTGTTTACATCAATGAGGTTGAATTGGAGGGATGTTTGTGATATAATGAACTTATCGATAAATAAGAATTTGACGAGGTAATTTTATGGACGTATGCCAATTTATAAAGGCTGTCTTGGCTCAAGATAAGAACACAATCAGAAACTACTTTCATAAGGATGCATATGTGAATTGGCATTGTTCCAACGAACACTTTACGGTTGAAGAGTTCATTATCGCCAACTGTGAATATCCAGGTGTTTGGGATGGAACAGTTGAACGAGTTGAAGAGATAGGCGATTTATACATCACTGCAACGAAAGTTTATCCCAGAGATAGAAGTGCATATTTCCATGTGGTGTCATTCATAAAAACTGCGAATGATAAGATTGTGTCACTGGATGAATACTGGGCAGATGATGGAAATCCTCCACAATGGAGATTGGATAAGCACATAGGAACATCAATTCTATAAATTCCAATTTGTCGGTGAGTTGAAATCGAATAGAATTTGCCATGGTTTTGTGCCGTGGCTATTTCTTTGTCTTCAGCAGGTCATTTTTTGCGATTCGCGGGTTCGAGTCCTTTGACATGTCCGATGGATCGATTTCGAAAAATACTATTTTCTGCTTTTCGCGGGTTCGAATCCTCTTGGAGAAGAGATGGACTTGTTTTGTAACCTATCCTCCCCAAAAATACTAACATACAATATCAAGACCACACAAGTGAAAAAC